>JBIITV010000102.1:0-16451 GCA_044340325.1 Lysobacteraceae bacterium | reverse complement strand
CCTCCTGCTTCGTGACTGGTGGATAACGCCTTCCAGTCTGGCACCTAGATGCCGAAGAAGTGGGAGGAGTCCATTCCATTGGGCTTGATGCCCACCATTGAAAATTTTCCGTCATGGTGGGTAACGATCGAAACCATTCCCGCATGCACGCGGCGCGATTTGATACACCACTTGATACACCACGATGGTGGGCATCAAGCCCACCCTACGAAATTATTGAAGCTCGGCGAAGAATTCCTGGATCCGCTGCAGCCCCGGCGCCAGCTGCGGCGTCGGGCAGGTGTAACTGATCCGCAGCGCGCGCGGTTCGCCGAAGGCCGAACCCGGTACGCAGGCCACGCCCTTGGCGTCGAGCAGTGCATTGCATAGATCCACGTCGTTGCCGATCTTCAGGCCGGTCGGGCCGTGGGTCTTGCCGAAATAGGCGCTGACATCCGGGAATACGTAGAAGGCACCGCGCGGTTTCGGGCACACGATGCCGGGGATGGCCAACAGCGCCGCCATCACTTGGTCGCGCTTGGCCTGGAACTCGGCGTTCTTCTGGGTCGGGACATCCTGCGGACCGGTGAATGCGGCAATGGCTGCTGCTGTGGTCATTTCCGGGATATTGGTGATGTGGTTCGAATTCATCGTCACCACCGCACTGGCGACCGCTTCCGGGCCGGCCATGAAGCCGACGCGCCAGCCGGGCATGCCGTAGGTCTTCGACAGCGAATCGATGAAGATCACGCGGTCGCGCAGCTCGGGGCGGAACTGGATGAAATTGTGGTAACCGACACCGTCGAACACCATCCGGTTGTAGATGTCGTCGGTGATGATCCAGGTGTCCGGATACTTCGCCAGCACATCGGCCAACGCTGCGATCTCGTCCTTGTCGTAGACCATGCCGGTCGGATTGGACGGATTGTTGAACAGGAAGACCTTCGGCTTCTTCGCCAGCGCGGCATCAAGCTGCGCGGGGGTGAGCTTGTAGTCCTGTTCCGGCGGGCATGGCAGCAGGTCGATCTTCGCATTGACGATGTCGGCGATGTCGAGATAGCTGGTCCAGTACGGCGTGGGGAAGACAATGGTGTCGCCTTCGTCCAGCAGCACTTCGGCCAGGTTGTAGATCACGTGTTTGGCGCCGATCCCGGTGGCGATGTTGGCCCGGGTATAACCGGTCAGGCCGGTCGCTTCCATGTGCTTCAGGAACGCATCGAGCAGCGCGTCCGAACCGCGGTTGCTGCCATACTGGCCCGAATCCTTGTTCAGGGCCTCGCGGACGGCGTCGTAGACATGACCACCGGGCAGAAAATTCGGGACGCCGATCGAGAAACTGATGATGTCGCGGCCTTCGGCCTTGAGCCGTTTGGCTTTATCGGCGACAACCATGATCGCACTGGGCTTGGCGCGACCGACGCGCCGGGCGAGCTGCAGCATCGCTTGACCTGTTGTTGGGTTCGGGAACACTGGGGGAGCCTGCGGACGCAGGCCTGAGGAAGCACGAAATGTTAGCACAGCGCATCGTTCCGACCGCCGCCGCGAGTCAGGCGCCCTCCCTGCTCACCGTTGTGCTCACACGGGTGCGCCTGGGCTTTGTCCTGGTCTGCTGTCTGTTGCTCAGCGCCTGCGTCTCCACCCAGACCCGGGTCGCAAAGGACGAAACCGGACAACCGCTGACCATCAGCGGCAGCGTGGTGCTGGTGGAGCCGGACATCGAACTGTACGAAGTGCTTGCCGGCGGCGCCCAGGAACCGCGCAAGGCCTGGACCGACACCGCCCGCAGACTGTATCCGCAGATGGCCCGCGAGATTCTCGGCCAGCGCGGGATCGCGGTGACACCGGATTTCACCCTGCCGCCCGCCACCAGCAACGAGGACCCGCTGCGCCAGTTGATCCTGCTGAATCAGGCCGTTTCGATCAGCATCCTGCAGTATTCGCGGAGCGGCAACAGCCCCAACAGCGGCCTGCGCAACAAGCGCGGCAAGTTCGACTGGACTCTGGGCCCCGGAGTGAAGGCGCTGCGAGACGCCACCGGCGCCGACTACGCCCTGTTCTCCTACGTCCGCGACAGCTACACCAGCAGCGGCCGCGTCGCCATGCGGGTGATCGGCTTCGTGCTTTTGGGCGGCGACATCGGCGGGGGTTACCAGATCGGCTTGGCCTCGCTGGTCGATCTGCGGACCGGCCAGGTGGTCTGGCACAACCTGCTGGTGGACCAGGCCGGCGATCTGCGCGATGAGCCCGGCGCGCGCGAGACGGCCGAGGATCTGCTCAAGGGGCTGAACGACAAGCGCGGGAGTCGGCGATGAACCGTCGCTTCGCGTCGATCCTGCTGCTGGCAGCGATGACCGCGCTGCTCGGCGGCTGCGCCACCAGCCAGCAGGTGCGCGACCACCGGCCCGGCGATGCGCCCGTCGCCGGTACCGACGAAGACGAACTCTGGTACGCGATGCAACGTGCCGAGGCCGAGCTGCAGCGCTCGCCGCAGCGGGTGCGCGATCCGGCGTTGAATGCCTATGTCCAGAAAATCGCCTGCGATGTGGCCGACGATTATTGCCGCGATCTGCGCGTCTACATCATGGACGTGCCCGAATTCAATGCCTCGATGGCGCCCAACGGCATGATGCTGGTGTGGACCGGCGCCCTGCTCCGCGCCCGCGACGAAGCCGAAATCGGTTTCGTCCTCGGCCATGAGGCCGGCCACTTCCGCGCCCAGCATTCGATCAAACAGTGGCGGCGGCTGAAAGACACCTCCGCCGTGCTCAGTGCATTCCAACTGGTGGCCTACGGTGCCGGGGTGCCCGACGCCGCACTGCTCGGCGCGCTGGGCGCCTATGCCGGAATCTTCAAATTCAGCCGCGATCAGGAACGCGAAGCCGACAGACTCGGCTTTGCCGCCGCCGTCGCGCACGGCTACGACCCGCAGGCCGGTGGCGATCTCTGGGCCCGGCTGAAACGCGAAGAAGACACCCGCAAATACCAGCGTCGCGGGGTGGTGTTTGCAACCCATCCGGCCACCGATGAGCGGCTGGCCGATATCCGGGCCGCTGCAGCAGCCACCGTGAACCCGCCGCGCGAACGCCGCCGCGACGAGTACCGCAGAGCGATGCGCCCGTTCATGGATCGCTGGCTTGCAGAAGAGCTCGGCCGCCGCCGCTATGCCAGTTCGCTGCTGGTGATCGGCGAGTTGTTGGCGGATGCGCCCGCAGAAGATCACGGACTACTCAATTTCTATCTCGGCGAAGCGCACCGCCGGCGGAATGCCGAAGGGGACCGAGCCAAGGCTGCAGAACGCTATGCACTTGCCGTCACCCTGCCCGGCGCGCCGGCCGCGAGCTGGCGCGAACACGGCTTCGCGCAGCGCGACGCGGAGCGCCGCAGCGACGCCGTTGTCGCATTGAAACGCTATCTCGACCTCGCGCCACAGGCGGAAGACCGCGCATTCGTGCAACGTGAACTGGAAAAGACACTGGAAAAGACAGGAGAACGTCCATGAGCCTGCGTCGCACCTTGCAGACCGCCTTGATCGTGCCGATCTGCCTGCTGCTCGCAGCGTGCAGCACCGGCGGCGCGCTGGTGAAACCCGGCACGACCATCGCCAGCGGCAAGCTGATGATCGACAGCGAAATGGAGTGGACGCGCGTCTACACCGGGACCCGCTATCAGTTGTGGAGCATCGACGGCGAGTTGCTCAATCGCCTGTATCTGGTCCAGAACGTCCGCGAGAAGGAATTCATCTTCCTCGGCGAGCGCCAGACCAAACGCCGTCCAGACGGCGCCTTCTACCATCGCGGCCTGCGTCCAGACGAATTGCGCGACCTGATTCTCGACGGACTGCGCGCCGCCGGCACCGCGAACGTCGAAGCGCGCGGCCTGCGCCCCGCGACCTTCGGCACTCGCGAGGGCCTGCGTTTCGAGTTCTCGCTCGCCAACGAGGAAGGTCTGAAGTTCCAGGGCATGGCCGCCGCGTTCGAGCACGAGAAAGGCCTCGCCCTGGCGATCTTCATGGCGCCGTCGGAGTACTACTACCCGCGCGACGAAGCCAAGGTGTCGAAGATGCTCGATACGCTGCGGCTGAAATAAGGCTGCAGGGTCAGAATGGGGCCTCGCAACAAACCCTCAATCGCCACCTCCGCCGCCACCGTCGCTACCTCCGCAATCGCCGGCGCCGCCACCGGCAGCTCCGACATCGCATTGACCACTGCTGTCGATGTAAGCGTTGTCGCTGTATCTCGTATCGCTGCCAAACGACGCGATACTTCCTCCGCCTCGACGCATGTTGCGACGATCTCCTGACCTAGCGGTACTTGCGACGAGCAGCAAACCGATAGCGGACGCCACCAGAGCGACGATCTGAAAACCCGCCCAGAGCGCGACCAGCCCGATCGCGAAAAACGTAAACCCGAGCACTCTCTCCAGCATGGAGATATCCCCGCGTGGTGGTTAAAGTGGACGGCACTGTGCCACGAAATCGACATGGTAATGCTCGTCGTGCCGCCACCACACTTTTCCACGCGTGAAGGTAATGCGGTCGCGCAGGAATGCGCCTCGCTGGGTTGCGAACAACTTCGGCAGGAACGCCGGCTCGAAAATCACCCGGCCGATGCGCGCACCTGAACGGCGCCCGGCCTGATCAAGGGCGTATAGGTGTTCGCCCATCGCTTCGAAGTCGATCCGCAGATTTCGATATCGGGCATTGGCGTCGAATTCAATGTCGTATCCATATCGATTCACCGCATTGCCTGGTAACGGCACCGAGCGGCCTTCGGTATCGATTACCGGCACCATGAAATCCACGGACAGCCCGTTCTGATGAGTCTTGTGCGGTTTGAACGGCCCACCCTTCGCGAATCCCGTTTCGCCGTAGACAAAGATTTTCGCAGGCGTTTGCCGCGCGAGCGCTGCGTATCCGTTCGTGATGGAATCCGCGACATGAGCATGCGCGTACGTCCGCCCAAGTCGGACGCCGACAGTACTGTATGCACGAAAGTTCTTGCCGCTGGTCGGCAGTTGCACGGCATGCTCGATGCGACCTTTGGCGGGAGTGCCGTGGCAGACGCTTTCGGCTCCAAAAGCAGATGTCATCGCAACCGGTAAAAGGAACAAACAGACCATTGCAGCGTGGCGGACTCTGCTAGCCACTTTTAGATGAGCCCAATCTGGTTAAGACCGCATCGAAGAAGCCGGCGGGAGGCGAGTCGTCCGACGCGAACCCCGGGCCGGGACGGAATATGGAACCCAGAATAATTGCAAGGTGATTCGGGTCGACGATGGAACTCGGAGAATCCTTGTCTCGCGTCAAAGCGAGAAAGGTCTCAATCATCACAATACGCTCACGCGCATCTTCTTGACGCATCATGTGATCCGACCATTGCCGGCCACTCACCCGAAGCAACCATAGAATCAGAAACGAGGGCGCCCCAATCATTGATGCAGGCAACACCCACGCAGTCGCCCCAAGCTTTTCGGCATACTCTTTCCAAAAAACAGGCAAAGAAAATACCGCAAATCCAATCGATGCAGCACCAAAAATTGAAATTAAAACAAAGGCAAAAAGCCATTTTTTCGATAGTGCCCGGTGCTCTTCAAACTTGCTTCCCCAGTATTCCCTGGGCGCTCTCAACTTCAATTCATTGTCATACGTCGCTCTCAGCTTGACCCACTCGCCTTGAATCTCTTTTCTTTGCCGAGAAGCCGCCCTTATGGAATTTCTAGAAGCACGAGACAATGCCTCCATCTTTTTTTCCGCAGAAGAAACGATAGCCTCTCTATCAGAATTCGCGCTCTTCAAATAGATTTCGGAGCGAATTGTAGAGCCGTAAATATCACCAAAAGCTTTCGTGATTGAAGCGGTCTCAACCAGGCCAGCGACCGCTGCAGAAAATATGGACAGACTCCGCAAAGAATCTTTTGAATCTCGCAGCTCTCGCTCAATCTCTCCAGAAGCTATCAAAACCATATAGATAGCCACAGCGAAATCATGCTCCCCTACAGCAAAAGCACGAACAACGATCGGATTTTCTACGGTCAAGAGCTTTTTTTGGGTCAACTGTTCATTAACATGCCTGTCATGGGTAATCGTTTCGATCTTATCGAAAGATCGTCCGTCCGTTTTTGGCGGCGTGACTTTTACCGCAAATTGACGCCCATCCGATAGCATGCGCTCCCAACCAAAAAACTGGCGCTCAATTACGAGCTCTGCGATTGGGATTTCAGACCAACGCGCACGGTGCTTTTGGCGAAACCTACCCCAGCCACTTATCTGGGATCGAACCCATTCATCAAAGGCTTCGGCTGTTTCAAAGGTTAGCGGCTGCTCTGACGGCAACGCATATATCGTCAGCGGCTGATCAAACAGCATCCCCCTACTCCCTGGAAGACGCGCAGCCCATTACGGGCTGCGCATTAACTCGCTTGAGCGTCGCTGGAATTACGCCGCGAGAATGTTGTTCCACTCCGCCACACGGTCGGCCTTCGCGGCCAAAGCGGCTTCAGCGTCGCCTTCGATCGTCAGCGACTTGATGGTGTCGCCCTGACGGATGCTGTCGACCACGTCCATGCCCTCAAGCACCTTTCCGAAGACGGTGTGCTTGCCGTCGAGCCAACCGCAGGGGACATGGGTGATGAAGAACTGGCTGCCGTTGGTATTGGGGCCGGCATTGGCCATCGACAGGACGCCGCGCTCGTGACGGACACCGTTGTTGGCTTCGTCCTCGAATTTGTAGCCCGGGCCGCCGGTGCCGCGGCCCTGCGGGCAGCCGCCCTGGACCATGAAATCGGGGATCACCCGGTGGAAGACCAGGCCGTTGTAGAAGCCACGCTGGGCGAGGTTGACGAAGTTGGCGATCGTGAGCGGCGCCTTGTCGGCGTGCAGCTCGATGCGGATCGGGCCGCGGTCGGTGTCGAAATGGGCGATCAGGCTCATGGTCAGGCTCCGTAGGGTCGAATCGACGAGGACAAAAAGGGGCCACACCGTACCATGCCGACCCCGCTGGGCGGACATGCCCGGTGCTCACCCCGATCCTCTGTTGATCATGCCCTGTATCGGTCTGTGCTGCGTCGCTCCCGGTCAGAGCGCCTCGTCCGCCGCCACACCTGCCTTGAACGTCGTGTAGACGATGACCGGAATCCCGGCGTCGGCGAGGTATTCGTACACCAGCGGCCGAACATCGACCCAGTCGAGGCCGCCCACGCCAGTGGCGAGGCGCGGGATGGCAACGCTGGCGATCTTCTGGTCGTCGATCTCGGCGCGCAGCGCCTTCAGGGCATGACGCACATGCTGCAGGCTGGCTTTGCCCGGCTTGCCGCCGTGATGGCCCTCGGCGCCTTCCTGGGTGAACAGGTTGACGATACGGCGGCCGTCGGCGCCCGCCCATGTCCAAAGACCGCCGGCTTTCGGATGGATGGACTGGCAGTAATGGCGGAAGTCCTTGTACAGGGCCGGGGCATGTTCGCGCAGCGACAGCGCCAAGCCGGTATGGAAATCGTCGTTCGGAGCCACGCCATGGGCGATTGCCTGAGCACGGGTCTTGAGGATATCGCCGGTCACTTCCTGGATCATTCGGGTCGCCTTCTGGTGTGGTTTGGAGTGCTTGAAGATTGTCACGGCCGTGCCGGCGGCGCCTTGTCGCAGGACAGGCGCGCATTGCGTGAAATCCGCTATATTTGACAGGTTTTGCGGTTGGATAAAACCATACCCTCAACATCGCCAGGCCAACATCGCCAAGCCAACCAGGCAGAGCGCGGACCGCCCGCTACCACCGTCATCGGGGCATGGCATGTGGCATCAGCGGTTGGGCCAGAACTCATCCGGCGCGAACTGCATCGCCAAGCCCGGCCCCAGCGACAGCAAAGTGATGGCATCAAGGGCCAACCGCCATATCGGTGGCTTCCAGGGCGACTTCGACATTGGGCGACCCAGGATTGTGAACAGGCCGATTGAGCCATTACTCTCGGTCGACGGCTATAATGGTCGGCTTCTCTTCACGACAATTCAGCGTCCGGCCTACTCCGGGCGCCCATCGCCATGTCTATCGAACGCCTGCGCAATATCGCCATCGTCGCCCACGTCGACCACGGCAAGACCACCCTCGTCGACCAATTGCTGAAGCAATCGGGCACTTTCAGTGAGCGCACGGTCACGACCGAACGCATGATGGACAGCAACGATCTGGAAAAGGAACGTGGTATCACGATCCTCTCGAAGAACACCGCGATCCGCTGGAAATCCCCGGATGGCGAGGATTACCGCATCAATATCGTCGACACCCCCGGACACGCCGACTTCGGCGGCGAGGTGGAGCGCGTCCTTTCGATGGTGGATTCGGTGCTGATCCTGGTCGACGCGATGGACGGCCCGATGCCGCAGACCCGCTTCGTGACCCAGAAGGCGTTCGCGATGGGCTTCAAGCCGATCGTCGTGGTCAACAAGGTGGACCGCCCCGGCGCGCGCCCGGACTGGGTGCTGGACCAGACCTTCGACCTGTTCGACCGCCTCGGCGCCACCGACGAGCAGCTCGACTTCCACACCGTCTACGCCTCCGCCCTGCACGGCTATGCCGGCCTGGACCCGACCGTACGCAGCGGCGACATGACCCCGCTGTTTCAGACCATCGTCGACCACGTCGCACCGCCGCCGGTCGATCTGGAAGGTCCGTTCCAGATGCGCGTGACCTCGCTGGACTACAGCAACTACGTCGGCATCATCGGCGTCGGCCGCATCCAGCGCGGCAAGATCCGCACCAACCAGCAGGTCACGGTGATCGACCGCGAAGGCAAGACCCGCAACGCGAAAGTGCTGCAGGTGCTGGGCTTTCTGGGCCTCGAACGCCATGAAGTCAAGGAAGCCCAGGCCGGCGACATCATCGCGATGTCCGGCATCGAAGGGCTCGGCATTTCCGACACCATTTGCGACACCTCGGCGGTAGAACAGCTGCCGGTGCTGACCGTAGACGAGCCGACGATCTCGATGACCTTCCAGGTCAACGACTCGCCCTTCGCCGGCGTGAAAGACCGCAGTGGCGGCAAGTTCCTGACTTCGCGCCAGCTGCGCGACCGCCTTGTGCGCGAAACCCAGCACAACGTGGCGCTGAAGGTCGAAGACACCAGCGATGCCGACAAGTTCAAGGTCAGCGGCCGCGGCGAGCTGCATCTGTCGATCCTGATCGAAACCATGCGCCGCGAAGGCTACGAGCTGGCCGTGTCGCGCCCGGAAGTGATCATCAAAGAGATCGACGGCGAGAAGATGGAGCCGTTCGAGTCGCTGGTGGTCGATCTGGAAGAGCAGTACCAGGGCGGCGTGATGTCGCGCCTTGGCGAGCGCAAGGCGCAGCTCACCAACATGGAGCCGGACGGCAAGGGTCGGGTGCGCATCGACTTCATGATCCCGGCGCGCGGCCTGATCGGTTTCCAGACCGAGTTCCGCACGATCACCGCCGGCACCGGCCTGCTGTTCCACGTCTTCGACCACTACGGCCCGAAGACCGAGGGCGATATCGGCCAGCGCCAGAACGGCGTGCTGATCTCCAACGGCACCGGCCCGTCGCCCGCCTACGCGCAGATCGCGATGCAGGAACGCGGCCGTCTGTTCATCGAGCCGGGCGACGAAATCTACGAAGGCCAGATCGTCGGCATCCACTCCAAGGACAACGATCTCACCGTCAATGCGCTGCGCGGCAAGCAGCTCACGAACTTCCGCGCTTCCGGCAAGGATGATGACGTGGGCCTGATCCCGGCGATCAAGTTTTCGCTGGAACAGGCGCTGGAATTCATCGACGACGATGAACTGGTCGAGATCACGCCCAAGGCGATCCGTCTGCGCAAGAAGCAGCGCACTGAGAACGACCGCAAGCGCGCATCGCGGGCCGCGTAGCGCCCGCGCGGCAAAGGGCAGCGGACGATAAGATGCGACAGGATGCGCCGTACAACCCGAGCCCCAAGGCGCATCCGGGTCTGCACGCCATCGCATTGATCGAACTGGTCAAGAGTGCGCTGGCGCTGTTGACCGCCAGCGGGCTTGAAGTGCTGGGTCCGGGCCCGATCCGCGATTTCATCCATCGCCTGATCGAGCTGTTCCAGTTCGATGCGCAGCACAGCGCGCTCTCGGTGTTCGTGCAGAAGGTGAATCCGCAGTCGGTGCACTGGGCTGCGGCCGTGGTCGGCGCCTATGGCGTACTGCATCTGATCGAAGCCTGGGGCCTCTGGCGCGCGAAAGCCTGGGCCTCCTGGTTGGGGTGCATCGCCGCCGCAGTCTATCTTCCGTTCGAATTCTATGCGCTTGTGACTCGACCGGGCTGGGTCCCGATTGTGGTCGTCATACTCAACCTCGTGATCGTATGGGTGCTGGCGCGCGATGTGTTCAAGCGTCGCCATGCGGCCAGATTCGCGGGCGCGCTGTCGTCCTGAGCCTTGCCTGCATTCGCTTGCGCGGTCGTGATGGATACCGGATTCTAGCGACGTCAGGCATACGCCACTGACTGGGGAGTTTCCATGTCGCCGCGTCCGATCATCGCGCTGTCCTGCGGCATCGCCTTGGCTTCGATCATTGCGCTCGTCGGCGCATCCTGCACCCGACGCACACTGGCAGCGGATCGCTCAGCTTCGATCGGGTTTCCGCTCGAAGAAGCGACGATCGCGGAACTGCAAACGCGGATGGACTCCGGCGATCTCGACAGCGAAGGACTGACCCGAGCCTATCTCGACCGCATCGCCGCCATCGACGACAGCGGCACGATGCTCAATGCGGTGATCGAACTCAATCCCGAAGCATTGCGCGAAGCCGCCGATCGCGACGCCGAGCGCAAGGCCGGCAAGACCCGTGGTCCATTGCACGGCATCCCGGTATTGCTCAAGGACAACATCGATGCGGTGCCGATGGTCAATTCCGCAGGCTCGCTGGCACTGGCCGGGCACCGCCCGAAGCGGGACGCGCCGCTGGTGGCAAGACTGCGCGAGGCTGGTGCGGTCATCTTGGGCAAAACCAATCTCAGCGAATGGGCCAATTTCCGGTCGACGCGCTCGACCTCCGGCTGGAGCGGGCGCGGCGGTCAGACGAAACACCCCTATGCGCTCGATCGCAATCCCTGCGGGTCCAGTTCGGGCACCGGCAGCGCGATCGCCGCGAACCTCGCCAGCGTGGGTGTCGGCACCGAAACCGACGGCAGCATTCTCTGCCCGGCAGCGGTGAACGGTCTGGTCGGTATCAAGCCGACCGTAGGTCTGATCAGCCGGACCGGCATCATCCCGATCTCCGCCTCGCAGGATACGGCGGGGCCGATGGCGCGAACGGTTGCCGATGCGGCGGCACTGCTGGATGCGATGGCCGCAGCGGCCGACATGGCCGATCCCGCCACTCAGGCGCCAGCGAGGCGCCGCGCCGATTACACCGCTGCGCTTGATCCCAACGCACTGAACGGCGCACGGATCGGTGTGCTGCGCGATGCGACCGGTTATCAACCCGATCTGGATGCCGCGTTCGAACGCGCGCTCGCCGCGATGAAAGCCTCGGGTGCGACCCTGGTCGATGTGAAGATTCCCACCGCAGGTCAATGGGGCGACGCCGAGTTCGAAGTGCTGCTGTACGAATTCAAGGATGGCCTTAACCGCTATCTCGCCGACAGCGGCGCACCGGTCGCTTCGCTGGCCGGACTGATCGTCTACAACAAAGCCCACGCCGACGCGGAGATGCCGTGGTTCGGGCAGGAACTGCTCGAACGGGCGCAGGCCAAAGGTCCGCTTACCGACCGCGCCTATCTCGATGCACGCGCGAAAGCCCGGCGGCTGGCCGGCAAAGAGGGTATCGACGCGACTTTGGCCGCAGACAAGCTCGACGCGCTCGTGGCGCCAACCACCTCGCCGGCCTGGCTGACCGACCCGGTCAATGGCGATCATTTCACCGGCGGTGGTTACGGCGTCGCCGCCGTCGCGGGTACGCCCAGCATGACCGTACCGATGGGCGACGTGCATGGGCTACCGGTAGGCATCGTGTTTCTCGGCGCGGCATGGAGCGAAGCGAAACTGATCGGTTACGCCTACCACTTCGAGCAGGTCACGCAGGCGCGCAAGCCGCCGACATTCATGCCTTCTATCAGGCAGACCACAACGTCGATGCCCTCGCCGGCCGCGCCGCGAAGGCCCGATGCTCGCTGATCCCGACATCCAGCTCTGGCTGCTCACCGCGCTCGCCGGCTTCGCCGCAGGTCTGATCGACAGCATCGTCGGCGGCGGCGGCCTGGTGCTGACGCCGGCCATGCTGAATCTGCATCCGGGCCTGCACATCCTGCAGGCCATCGGCACCCAGCGCACCAGCTCGATTTTCGGCACCAGCGTCGCGGCATGGAACTATCTGCGGAAGATCCGCGTCGAGCGCCGCATCCTCGTCCCCGCATGCATCGCGGCACTGACTGCATCGGCCGGCGGCGTGCAATTGGCCAAACGCATCGACCCGGACGTGCTGAAGTGGACGGTGCTCGCGATCTGCGTGGTGCTGGCGGTCTACACGGTCTTGCGCAAAGATCTGGGGCTGCGCGAAGAACGCCGCTTCCATCCAAGGCACGAAGCCTTCGCTGCAGTCGGCATCGGCGCCGTCACCGGTTTCTACAACGGTCTGATCGGACCGGGCACCGGCACGATCATGGTGTTCGCTTTCGTCAGTTTTCTGGGCCTCGATTTCCTCAAATCATCGGCGGTGTCGAAAACCACCAACGTTGCCGCCGACCTGAGCTCATGGACGGTGCTGATGCTGAGCGGCTTCGTGATCTGGGCGCTGGCGCTGCCACTGGTCATCGGCAATGTGATCGGCAGCTATATCGGCAGCCATCTTGCGATCAGACGCGGACAGGGCTTCGTCCGCGCGGTGTTTCTGGTCATCGTACTGTCGCTGATCGCGCGCCAGGCCTGGCAGCTGGCGACGCGCTGACCCGGCGGTGTGGGATGCCGCCCCGGCATCCCGTTACGGGGTCGGTCACATTCGTCGGCGGCATCCGTCCTGATCGCAAGCAAACCGGAAGTGCACCCCCGAACTGCTTCCACCCACCTGTCAGGAACCGCTCGATCATGAAGCCCCTCGCAACATCGCTGCTGTCGCTTTGTCTTTCGTTTGCCGTGCTCAGCCCGCTATCAGCGCACGCCGATGATCTGCACGATCATCTGCGCGCCGAGGATACGTTTGCCGTGCTCTGGGAACGGCTGCAGAACAGCGGCTTCAAGGGCAAACAGGAGGGTCTGGACTGGAGCGCATTGAAAGCGAAGCATCAACCGGAGATCGAGGGCGCGAAGGACATCGTCTCGCTGCGCAAGGAAATCAACGAACTGCTGCAGGATCTGCAGGCCTCGCACTTGGTATTGATTCCAGCGGAAGCGATGCCGCAGCCCGGCAAGACAGCCCCGATCGGAAATGGCGAACTCGGCCTGCGTCTGAGCATCGTCGACGGGAAATTGCTGGTCGAACAGGTCATCGATGGTTTCCCCGCGCAACGCGCCGGCGTTCGCCCCGGCTGGCAGGTCGAAAGCATCGGCGATTTCGACGCCACCTCCGCATTGTCGGCCTTGGCGAGCGTCCCACCGGACGCAATGCGCCGCAGCGCGAGCATATTCCAGTTGCGTGCGAACGATCTGGTCGATGAGGTGCAGCCGGGCGCCGATATCCCGCTTCGGCTGCGCGACCTGAAGGGCGAGATCCGTACGATATCGATGACGGCGATCGCCAACCCGAACGTGCAGACCATCGCATTCGCCGGACTGCCACCGATGCCGCTGCGTTTCAGCCACCGCAAGCTGCCGACCGCGAACGATGGCTGCGTCCTCTACGTCGAATACAGCCAGTGGGCGATGCCGGTCTACGATCGGTTCGTGGAAGCGCTGCGCCAGGATGGCGGCTGCAGCGGGGTCGTGATCGATCTGCGCGGCAACTCCGGTGGGCTGATGGCGTCGATGAGTGCGGTCGGCGGTCTTTTTTTCGACAAGACCGTATCGCTGGGCACGCTCAGCACCTCCGGCGGCGATCTCAAACTCGCCGCACTTCCGCGCGTCGTCACCGACGACGGACGGGACGTGCGCCGCTTCTCGGGCCCGCTTGCGATCCTGACCGATCGCGCATCCATCAGTTGCTCCGATATCTTTCCCGCCAGCATGCAGACGCTGGGCCGCGCCCGGATCTTCGGCGACACCAGCGCAGGCATGGCGCTGCCGGCCGGCGTCGCACCGCTGCCGTCGGGCGACCGCCTCATGTACCCGATCGCCGATTTCGTCGACGCCAACGGCCGCCGCATCGAAGGGGTCGGCGTGATTCCCGATACGCCCAGCCCACCGACCGTCGAAGCGCTGCGCGCCGGCCGGGACAACGCGCTGGAAGCCGCGCTCGCCTGGATCGGCACCTCGCCTTGATCCTGCTGCCTTTATCCTTTTCGTGTTCAAACCTCACTCACCGGAGTCGCATATGACACTGATCCACCGCACCGCCCTGGCCGCCGGTCTGGCGCTCTCGCTCGCCCCACTGGCCCACGCCGCTGAATCGTCCGCTGTCGAACTGCCGTCGGCGCGCAGCCTGATCGACGCCCACATCGCCGCCGTCGGCGGCCGCGAGGCCTACGCGAAAAGTTCGGACGGCACCGCGAAGATTCTGATGGAAATCGTCGAGAACGGCATGAAGCTGGAGATGACGATGTACGGCCGTGATAGCGACCGCGCCTCGCTGATGGCAATCCCGGGTGCCGGCGACTTCCGCACCGGCTACAGCGGCGGCGTCGCCTGGTCCATGGATCCGATGAATGGGCCGCGCCTGCTCGAAGGCAAGGAGCGCGAACAGATGCTCGAACAGAGCGATGCCAAGATCTCACTCCGCGATCCCAGCGTCATCGCATCGGCTACCACCGTTGCGCTGTCCGAATCGGAAGGCCGTCCTTGCTACCGCGTCGAGATCAAGTGGGTATCAGGTCGCGAAACGGCCGACTGTTACGGCAAAGAAGATGGTCTGCTGTTGTCCACGGAATCGGTCGTCACCTCGCCGATGGGCGAGATGAAACAGATCAGCCACATGCTGGAATACAAGACCTTCGGCGCGGTCAAGATGGCCGCCAGGATGAAAGGCAAGGCGGCGGGCATGACCCAGATGATCACGATCCAGTCGGTCGATGCGACGCCTCCGGCGGCTGAAGTCTTCGCCCTGCCCGCTGCGATCGAAGCCCTGGTCAAGAAGTCGGCCGAAGCGAAGTCCACTCAGGCGAATTGAGTCACGGCTCAGCGTCATCGACCTCACGCAGAAGGCCCGCAAATCGCGGGCCTTCTGCTTTGCAGCGACGGCACTCAGGCGACCGTATCGCGCCCGCCAAACGCAGACGGCGTCACCAGCGCCAGCAGCTCGCCGATTCTGCAATGCGCCTCCAACGGGTGACGCAGCGGCGCTTCGAGCGCGATCGAATAACGATTCCGGCGGCCATCGCGTTCGCGTGCGAGCACGCCGCCCTCTTCCAGCTCGGAGACGATCCGCAGCACCGCGCGCTCGGTGATCCCGACCTTCTGGGCGATATCGCGCACGGTCTGGTCACCCTCCGCAGCCAGGCAGACGAGGACATGGGTGTGGTTGCTCAGAAAGGTCCAGGTGGACCCGCCCGCTGCTTTGTCCGCCATTCGAGATCTCCACTTGACAGGCCGCATTCTAGCGACAAATAATACATGACATTTAATTCATGCTTTGGAGATCATGGTATGTCCGTCGCACTCTCAGCTGTCCATGCCTTGTCCGCCTCGCCCAGCGCGTCTCCGCTTCCGGCAAGGACCATCCCCGTTGCGGCCGGTGACGGCATCGGCCCGGAAATCACCGAGGCGGTGCTCGCCGTGCTCAGAGCCGCCGATCCAGCGCTCGATTTCCAGCCCGTGACCGTCGGCCTGCAGGCCTATCAGGCAGGAGTGCTGTCGGGCTTCGGCCCGGAGGTCATGGATGCGATCACCGAGCATGGCGTGATCCTCAAAGGTCCGATCACCACGCCACAGGGCGGCGGCTACAAGTCGGTCAATGTCAGCCTGCGCAAGAGTCTGGGCCTGTATGCCAACCTGCGCCCGTGCGTGGCCCATCACCCATTCGTCGAGACCCATCATCCGGGCATGGATGTGGTGATCGTCCGCGAGAACGAGGAAGACACCTATGCCGGCATCGAGCACCGGCAGAGCGACGAGGTCTACCAGTGTCTTAAGCTGATCACTCGCCCCGGCTGCGAGCGCATCGTGCGCTACGCCTTCGAATACGCGCGTGCGCACGGTCGGCGCAAAGTCACCTGCATGACCAAAGACAACATCATGAAGATGACCGACGGCCTGTTCCACAAGGTATTCGACGAGATCGCGCCGGAGTATCCGGAGATCGCCAACGAACACATGATCATCGACATCGGCACCGCCAAGATGGCGGTGCAGCCCGAACGGTTCGATGTGGTGGTCACTCCGAATCTTTACGGCGACATCCTGTCCGACGTGGC
>JBIITV010000229.1:0-4339 GCA_044340325.1 Lysobacteraceae bacterium | reverse complement strand
CGACGATGAGACCGGCAGCAGCGCCCTTGATATCGCAGGCGCCGAGGCCGATGGCCTTGTCGCCGGTCACGCGCAACGTCAACGGATCGGCGCTCCACGCTTCGGACGATGGCACGGTGTCCAGATGCACATTGAATACGCGCACCGGCGTGCCGCGTACCGCGAGCAGCGACACCGCGCCTGCGCCGTGATCGGTCACGGCGCAGGCGAAGCCCGGCAGCTGTGTTTTCAGGTAATCGAAGATGCCACCGGTGTCGATCGCACGCGGCGGGTTGCGGGTGTCGAAAGACACCAGTGCTTCGAGATGCTGGAGGATGTCGGGAAGCATGTAAGTCCAGAAACGTTGAATGTCACAGGTCAAAGATCAAAAGTGCGCGGCGAAACCTGTCCTCCCGAATCCCGGCTTTATCGGGTGAGGGATCTGCTGTTGGCCGAGGTTCGAACAGCGCAACAGCAGATCCCTCCACCCGCTACGCGCGCGTTCGGGATGACAGACTGTTCCCGTCATTGTCCATCACCAGCCCGCTCGGCTTCACTTGTTCACTTCCGCCCACAGGGTACTGCTCATCCCGAACAGCTTGATGAAGCCTTCGGCCTCTTCCACGCCCCAATCCGCAGACTGCGCATAGGTCGCGTTCTTGGCGTTGAGCACATGCGGCGAGCGCACCGCCACCGCATCGACGCGACCGCCGCGGGTTTCGAGGACGATTTCGCCGTTGACCATGGTCTGCGACGAGGCGAGGAACGCTTCGAGATCGGTCTTCAGCGGATCGTGATAGAAGCCTTCGTACACAAGCTCCACCCACTTGCGCGCCACGTCCGGCTTGAACCGGTTCTGCTGTTTGGTGAGCACGGTCTCTTCCAGCGCGCGATGCGCGACCAGCAGCGCGGCGAGACCCGGCGCCTCGTACACGATGCGGCCCTTCAGGCCGATCGTGGTATCGCCCGTATACATGCCACGGCCGACGCCATACGGCGCGAACAGGGCATTGAGATGCGCGAGCAGTGGCGCGCCCGCCATCGCCTTGCCGTCCAGCGCGACCGCTTCGCCGTTGACGAAGCGAACCGTCACCTGCAGCGGCGCCTCCGGCCATTCGCTGCGCGGCGCGCACCAGCCGCGCGCGCCTTCGCCCGGCGCTTCCCATCGATCGATCTCGCCGCCCGACATGGTCAGGCCCAGCAGATTTTCGTTGATCGTGTAGGCCTTCTGCTTGGCGCGCACATCGAAGCTGCGCGCTTCCAGATACGCCTGTTCGTAGGCGCGGGTCTGGGTGTGCTCTTTCTGGATTTCGCGGATCGGCGCGACGATGGTGTAGTCGCCGCTGGCCTTCACCGCAAGATCGAAACGCACCTGATCGTTGCCCATACCGGTGCAACCGTGGGCGATGACCTTGGTCCCCAGATCGCGTGCGCGCGCCAGCGCAGCGTCGACGATGAGATAGCGATCCGACACCAGCAGCGGATACTGGCCCTGGTAGGCCTCGCCAGCCCAGATGAAGGGCTTCACGAAACCTTCCCACAGCGCGGGACCGCCATCGACGGTGACGTGCGAGGCAACGCCCAGATCCTGTGCGCGCTGTTCGATGTAGGCGCGCTCCTCGGCATCGACGCCGCCGGTGTCGGCGAACACCGTATGCACACTCCAGCCGCGTTCCTTGAGATAGGGAACGCAGAAACTGGTGTCGAGGCCGCCCGAAAAAGCCAGAACGATATCCTGATTGCTCATGAGTGTGGATTTCCGTCAGAGTTATTGATTCGCGAGTACGGCCATGACCGCTTTCTGCACGTGCAGACGGTTTTCGGCTTCGTTCACGGCGATGCAGTAGGGCGCGTCCATCACCGCGTCGGTCGCCTTGATGTTCCTGCGCAGCGGTAGGCAGTGCGAAAAAACGGCGTTATTCGTCAGCGCCATCTTGCGCTCATCGACGATGAAGTGTTTGTACCGGTCGCGAATGGGTTTTTCCGGATCCCAGTTGCCGAAGTACGGCAGCGCGCCCCAGCTCTTGGCGTAGACCACGTCGGCACCGGCATATGCGCTGTCGATGTCGTGGCTGACCTGCAGCGAACCGCCGTTCTCGGCCACGTTCTGTTCGGCCCAACCCATGTAGCGCTCATCGAGGATGTAATCCGGCGTCGGGCACAGCAGAGTGACGTCCATGCCCATTCGCGTGGCGATGGTGAGCGCGGAATTCGCGACCGCTGTGTTCAGCGCCTTCGGGTGATAGGTCCAGGTCAACACGTATTTCTTGCCGCGCAAATCCTGCGTGCCGAAATGTTGCTGAAGCGCCAGCGCATGCGCCAGCTCCTGGCAGGGGTGTGTGATCGTTTCCATATTGATCACCGGCACGGTCGCGTACCTGGCGAAGCCCTTGAGCACCTTGTCTTCGCGGTCGGCGGACCAGTCGACGAATTTCGGAAATGCACGTACGCCGATCAGATCGACATAGCGGCTGAGCGCCTTCGCGACTTCGGCGATGTGCTCCTCGGTGTCGCCGTCCATGACCGTTCCGAAATCGAATTCGATCGGCCATGCGTCCTTGCCCGGCGCCAACACCACGGCATGGCCGCCGAGCTGGAACGCGCCCAACTCGAAGCTGGTGCGGGTACGCATCGACGGATTGAAGAACACCAGAGCGATGCTTTTGCCCTTGAGCGCATCGCCCAGTTTTTCGCGCTTGAAGCGTGCCGCGTCGGCGAGTACAGCGTCGAGTTCGGCGCGTCCCCAGTCCTGGGTGTTCAAGAAATGCTTCATCGTCGGTCCCGGATGTTGAGTGTCGTATTCGAAACGCAGTGTGTGAAAAGCGCGAGACAATAAAAAGGCCCGGCGGGTAGCCGGGCCTGATCGTTGGAATGTGGTCGGTGGAGCGTATTGGACGACGGTTCCGGATCACCCAGCAGGCGTGTGGGGTTCCGGTCGGCGCGCGCGCGACGTCATGCCGGAGGCCATCCGGGCACTGGTCGTCGAAAGGGGCTGCGCGTTGTTCATGAGGGGCGCATGCTCGCATGCGCGGGGAGCGGCCGCAAGCGCTGGGGTTCGCTGCCGATCAACGCTTGCCGGCGGCGTCGATGTCGGGGGTGACCGAGACCTTCAGACGCAGGCGCTTGCCGGGGTCGAAGGGAATGCGGGAGCGGTAGCGGACGCCGCGATGGATGTAATCGACGTCGAAAGCGATGGGGCGCTGAAACTCCCGTTCCACCCGGACCGGGCGACACTTGCGGCCGGGCTGCCCGGCCTCGACCGGCGGATCGCATCGCTCTTCGACAGCGTAGGCGCGCAGCGTCTGATAGACCGGCTCGACCCGCAGCACCTGTGCGTATTCGGTACGTACGTTGGGCGTCTGGATGACCGTCGTCTCCGCCTGCACGGGCAGTGCCGCCGCCAGCAAGAGCGACAGACAGAGGTGGCGCAAGGTGGTGGCGGGGTGCGAGGTCATCGGCCGGACAGTGTAGGGCCTCGGCTGGCCTCATGCTGAACCGCTGCTGTCGTGACCGCCCCGCGACCGCTAGAATCGACAGACCCCTCTCGTCGACCCACACATGAGCCTGCATCTCTACAACAGCCTGACCCGACGGGTCGAGCCGTTCGCCCCGCTCGACCCCACCCGCCCGACGATGTACGTCTGCGGTCCGACGGTCTACAACTATGTGCACATCGGCAACGCCCGCGGCCCGGTCGTGTTCGGCGTGCTCGCTGCGCTGCTGCGTCGCCGCTATGGCGGTCTGCGCTACGCCCGCAACATCACCGATGTCGACGACAAGATCAACGCGGCGGCCAAGGAACTGGGCACACCCATCACCACGATCACCGACAAATACGCGGCCGCCTATCGCGACGACATGGCTGCGCTCGGCGTCAGCGGCGATTTCGCGCCGGACATCGAACCGTCGGCCACCGCGCACATCCCGCAGATGATCGCGATGATCCAGCGCCTCATCGACGAAGGCCATGCCTACGCGGCCGAGGGCCACGTGCTGTTCGCGGTGGATACCTTCGCCGGATACGGCAAACTCTCGCGCCGCGATCCAGAAGGCATGATCGCCGGCGCGCGCGTCGAAGTGGCGCCTTACAAGCGCAATCCAGGCGATTTCGTGCTGTGGAAGCCATCGACCGACGACCTGCCCGGCTGGCCATCGCCGTGGAGCGTCGGTCGTCCAGGTTGGCACATCGAATGCTCGGCGATGGCCGAAGCGCATCTCGGCGAGACCATCGACATCCACGCCGGCGGCGTCGACCTGCAGTTCCCGCACCACGAGAACGAAGTCGCGCAGAGCGAATGCGCGCACGGCGGCCGGATCTTCGCCAACTGGTGGCTGCACAACGGCATGCTGAACTTCGGCG
>JBIITV010000101.1:0-16632 GCA_044340325.1 Lysobacteraceae bacterium | reverse complement strand
GGTTGCCCTTCGTCGCATTCCTGTCGATCGCCGCACTGCTCGCGACAGGCGTATGGCTGAGCCGCAACGACAACCGCGACGCACTGCCGTCGCCACTGATCGGCAAGCCTGCGCCGGAATTCGCGCTGCCGGTGCTGCACGAGCCGCACCGGATCGTCACCTCGAAAGAGCTGCGCGGCCAGCCGTATCTGCTGAACGTCTGGGGTAGCTGGTGCGTGGAATGCCAGGTCGAACATCCGGTGATCACCCGCTTCGCCGAAACCAAGCGTCTGCGCGTGATCGGCTACAACTGGAAGGACGAGCCCGCCGACGCGCTGGCGTGGCTCGAACGCTTCAATAATCCGTACTGGCTGGCGTTGGCGGATATCGAAGGCGGCACGGCGATCGATTTCGGCATCTACGGCGCGCCGGAAACATTTCTCATCGACGCCGACGGTATCGTGCGCTGGAAGCATGTAGGCGCGATGACCGACGCCATCATCCGCGACGAACTGTTGCCGACGCTGAGCGCTGCGGAGCGCGGTCGATGACGACGCTGCCGCCCGCGCCTGCCCCTTCCGGTGAACATCTTCGGGACGCGGTACCGCCTCCGCGCCGGAAACCGACGTTCATCCACTGGGTGTTGATGGTCGCGGCGTTCTTGATCCTGCTGTCCGTCATCAGCTTCGGCGCCGAAGTGCTGAACTTCGCGTACCGCAGCTACACCAAACCTCCAGCGTCACAGCTGGTGGGCCAATCGATTCCCGATTTTTCCATGCCTCGGCTGGACGATCCCGCACGCAGGGTCACACGCCAGAGCCTCCTCGGCACACCGTACCTGCTCAGCACTTGGTCAAGCTGGTGCTATGGCTGCAAGGAAGAGCACCCTGTGGTGACGAAACTTGCCGAAAGTAAACGGATCAAGGTGATCGGCCTCAACATCCAGGACGAGACCGCAGACGCCAAGGCATGGCTCGAACGCTACGGAGATCCGTACGTATTCACACTGGTCGACTACAGCGGCCGAACCGCCAACCGGATGGAAATCTTCACATCGCCGCATCATGTGCTGGTCGATGCCAGGGGCGTGGTCCGCTGGAAACGCAGCGCGATTCTGGACGACAGGATGATCCGTGAAGAATTGCTTCCCGCAATCAAGCACATGGAAGGCAGTCCGTGAATCGAATAAAGCGCACCTTGATTTTCACGCTGTGGCTTTTGACTTGCCTCGTCGCAGTGGCACTTGGCGTCGTAGCAGCGGCCACGTGGGAAATCAAGTATCACAGACGCGAATATCTCGCGCAGATGGCTCGGATGCCCAAAACCCCAGTACCGGCATTCTCTCTGCCTGATCTGACAGACAAGAGCCGCGAAATTGCATCGCAAAGCCTACAGGGAACACCTTATCTGCTCAGCGCATGGGCAAGCTGGTGCGGCTATTGTCTTGCCGAACACGATACGTTGAGCACTCTGGCCAAAAGAAATCGCATCAAGATCATCGGACTCAATTTCAAGGATGAGCCCGAGGACGCATTGCAGTGGTTGAATCGTCATGGAAACCCCTACGCAATAACGCTTGCCGACTACTCGGGCGATACGCTGAAAAAAATCGAGATCGAGACCGTACCGCACCATATCCTGGTCGACGCTGCAGGCAACATCCGATGGCGATATCGTGGCAAGTTGACCGAACGGCTGATCCGCTCGGAATTGATTCCCATGATCAAGACGCTGGAGCATGCACCTTGACAGTCATCGCCCATCGTTTCCTGGTCTTGCTGCTGCTGGCACTTGTTTTCTCTACGGCCGCCGCCCAGAAAGCGTCCGACCCCACACCGCTGCAGTTCCGCGACACCGCCGAGGAGCAGCGCTTCCACGATCTGGTCGCCGAACTGCGCTGCGTGATGTGCCAGAACCAGTCGCTCGCGGATTCCAACGCGCAGATCGCGGTGGATCTGCGCCGCGAAGTGCTCGATCTGATGCGTGAAGGCCGCAGCGATGCGGAAGTGCGCGACTTCCTCGTCTCGCGCTACGGAGAGTTCGTGCTGTACCGTCCGCAGGTCAGCGGCACGACTTGGTTGCTGTGGTTCGGGCCGCTGCTGTTCGCGCTCGGCGGCGGTGTCGTGGTCTGGCGCCTGCTGCGGCGGAGCGGCAAGACGCCGCCACCAGTCGACGATACCCAGGAGTGGTGATGTCTTCTTCCCTGATTTTCGCACTGGTCGGTGCGCTCGCCACGCTGCTCGTCTTCGCCATCGTTCTGCGTCCGATGTGGCGCGCGAAGCGCCTGTCCGGGATGCTGTTGATCGTCGGACTCACGTTGGCGTCCGCAGGCATCTATCGCCATATCGGCAATCCGATCGCGCTGGACGCCTCGATGGTCGAACGCCCGAGCACGATCGAGCAGGCGCTGGCGCAGCTGGAGCGCAATCGCGACAACTTTCCGGATCACGAAGGTTGGGTGATGCTGGCCAGCACCTATACCCGTGTCGGCAAGTCGGAGCAAGCGCGGGACGCCTGGGAACAGGTATTGAAGCGGGCGCCCGACGAGCCTGATTTTCTCGCCGCCGCCGCAGAATCCCGCGCGCAGGCCGATGCGCAACGCCGCTTCGATCCGCAGGCAGTCGAATACCTGCAGCGCGCGCTGAAGCTCAACCTCCAGCATCAACGCGCACGTTTTTTCATGGGCATCGCGCTGCGCCAGCAGGACAGGCCTGCAGACGCCGTGGCGATGTGGGAACCTCTGCTCGCCCAGGTCGACGCGGCCAACGCCGCGACGTTGCGCGCCGAGGTTGATGCGGCGCGCAAGGATGCGGGCCTGCCGCCGCTGCCATCTCCCGCCGCTGCGCCCGCGTCGAAGGGACTGGTCGTGGAAGTCGCGCTCGACCCCGCATTCGCCGCACGCATACGTCTGCGCGGCGACACGGCCGTCTTCGTGATCGCACGTGCCCCGGATGGCCCTCCGATGCCGGTCGCGGTCGAAAAGCACATGGTCGCCGATCTGCCATTGACGGTAACGCTGGACGACGCCGACGGCCCGATGCCCACAGCCAAGCTGTCGGCCCTGCAGGAAGTGGAAGTCATTGCCCGGCTTTCCGAAAACGGGAATGCGACTCGCCAGGACGGCGATCTGGAATCGAAGCCGGTGCGCGTTCGACTGCCGACTGAAACCAAGGTAAAACTGGTCTTGGGCGTCGAATGAGCACAGTTTCATCACGACTCCTCGCATTGGCAGCGCTAACGCGCTGGCTCTTGGTGCCATGTGGCCTTGGTTTACTTCTGCCGCTACTGAATCGGGTGTTGGCACCATCGACGAATACACTGACATGGGCGATTGATTTGGCCGCGCACTGGCAATGGCTCTATGCCGCGCTTTGGCTTGTGCTCTGTCTGATCGCTGCCGCCAATGCCCCCCACTGGCTGCTGCTTTTGCCATTTTCGCTGCTGCCGCTCGCAACGGCCAGCAGCACATTACCCAAGCATGCCAACGGTGCTCCGGAGCTCGTCGTCGTCGCCGCGAATGTGCATGTCGGTAATCGCGATCCCGCACCGCTTGTCACCTGGTTGAAGCAGCAACCTCCAGATATGGTGATCCTGTCCGAATTGTCGGAGCCTTATGCCAAGGCGCTTTCGCTTGCCCTCGGCGATGACTACCCCTATCGCGAACTGCATCCGAAAAACTCGCCATTTGGGATCGGGATAGTGTCACGGCTACCGTTACGCAATACCGTCCTGATCGACGATTCGGATGGCGTGCGGAAGCTGAGTGCGGAAGTGATTGTCGCTGATCGACCGACGCGCATCGTCGCTGTCCACCCCATGCCGCCGCTGGCACCACAGTGGCATCGTAAACGCGACGATTTGCTGTCAACCATAGTCCAACGAACAGACGATATGCCGATAGTCGTTGCCGGCGACCTCAACGCTACGCCGTGGTCAACTGCATTGTTCGGTGCTGAGCGCAGCGGCCTGCGGCGTACGACCAGTCTTGCGCCGACATGGCCGCGATCCGGGCGCGGTCTTGTCGGCATTCCTATCGACCATATTCTCGCGACATCGCATTGGCAGCGCGGCAAATCCGGCCGCGGTCCGGATATCGGTTCAGACCACTTTCCTGTTTTCGCATCATTGCATTGGATCGAAGTTCGGGTCAGCAACTGAAGACCCCAAGGCCGGTTATCGAATTCTTACAAGCGCGTGCTTGAGCAACTCCCTACGACATTGTTCCGTAGGCGCCCGCCTACCACACCTTCCAGGCTTCCTGCTCGTTCCGCACGGTCGCAGCCTTCCATTCTGGAGCACTGCTTCAAATTATTTGAGCGATATTTTTTTATCTTTGGCGATCGTAATGACCTGACTATCACCGCTGGAAACGTATACGTCAGCGATTTCGCTGGTGCTGCCGTCCGCAAAATCAACCTTGAAAGCGTATCCGGATTCACCTCGCATGCCATAAAGCATTTCGCGCGACTCGCCCGGATCCAACGCACCGCCTTTGGTCACGATCTGGAAAGCATTGGCTACCTGATCCGATGCATTGACGATTTTGATGTGGGCGATCGTCTGCTCCTGCTGAATTTCTTTCCCGATTAAAAAACCAATCAAGAGGCATACAAATGCAATTGCGACCATGGTGATTTTCATTTTTGTTTCTCGGCAGGTTCGTGTGTGAGCTTATAACAAATTCATCCTGCAAAAAAACCGCCTGTTTCCAGGCGGCCTCATGAATCCAAACCGATGGCGCATCAAGCAGTCATCGCGCGCCCAGGCTGATCCCTCTCGGGGTTTTGGATCTGCGGCGAGATGGTTTGCGCCAGTTCTTTGGCCTTGTTCGTGTCCGCAAACTGTTCAAGGTTCTGAACGAGCTGACGATTGGCGTGCTCGCCAGCGCCGCTGACGATGAAGCCATTTCCGTTCGTGCTCTGGGTGATGGTCATACCTTGGGCGACCAGATTCTCGAATGCTGCGACCTTCTGAGTATCGACATTGCTGCTGGCATACTGCGTGCCGTTAGACTTGTCCACCGCACCGTACTTCTCGCTCGTTCTGCATCAACGATTGGAATAGTTCGTTGGGGCCCTTGGTGTTGCCGCCGATATCTCTTCCCACAGCGTTGTTGTGGTAGTCCATTGCATGCTCTTCTTTCGAGTTCGGATGCGTCATCTCATGTGCATCACCAACGACTTTGGCGACGACCGAGCCGTACTCTTGGGTAAATCGCCCACTGACGTAGGCATGCCGATAAGCATCATAAACACCGTTGTGAGCTCCACCTCTGGCTTCGATACCATTATCTCGGGCAAGCTGCTCGAATTCCGCTGTGTATTGCTCTTTTTGATCGTAGGGCCAACCCATAAATTCCAGTCCTTAAGTCGGTGATTACCGGAGCAACTTACTACATTTTTCATACTGGCTACATTGACCACGTAGGGCATTGGCTGTACTGCAATCAATAATTAACTTTTATTTAACACCAAGACGCTGAAATGCCCACCACTCAGCTAAAAGCAAAGCCCTGATCTAGAACTGCCCGAATGGTAGAACCACGGCAGAAACCATGACAAGGCCAGCGCTGTCGCTGATGTGATGGCTGACCGTGAATCGCAGGTCATTCACCGACCGACCAGCGTGTTTCCTCACCGCCGGTGACGTTCGCCCTGTTTCAAGGTATGTGAGCAACACCATACTCGGAAAGCTGCGGCCCATCGCGTACGATCCGCGCTCCCGTCCCGGCCCGCTAGACTTCACGGATGACTGAATTCATTCCCCCCGGCACCCGCTTCGTCGACCTGCCACCGGTATTCCCGATGAAGCGCGGCGGCGCGCTGCACGGCGCACGCATGGCCTACGAAACCTGGGGCGCGCTCAACGCCGCTGGCGACAACGCCGTCCTCATCCTCACCGGTCTGTCGCCGGACGCGCACGCCGCCAGCCACGCCGACAACTCCGATCCGGGTTGGTGGGAGGCGATGCTGGGTCCCGGCAAACCCATCGATACCGACCGCTGGTTCGTGGTCTGCGCAAACTCGCTGGGCAGTTGCAAGGGTTCGACCGGCCCGGCATCGATCAATCCCGCCACCGGCCAGACCTACCGGCTGAACTTCCCCGATCTCTCGGTGGAGGATGGCGCCGATGCCGCCATGCACGTTGTCCGCAACCTTGGCATTGAACGCCTCGCCTGCGTGATCGGCAATTCGATGGGCGGCATGGTCGCGCTGGCCCTGTTGCAGCGCTTTCCGGGCATCGCCCACGGCCATATCAACATTTCCGGCTCGGCCCGCGCGCTGCCGTTCTCGATCGCGATCCGCTCGCTGCAGCGCGAAGCGATCCGGCTCGACCCGCAGTGGAACCATGGCGATTACACCGATGCGGTCTACCCCGAGGCCGGCATGCGCATGGCGCGCAAGCTCGGTGTGATCACCTATCGCTCGGCACTGGAGTGGGACGGCCGTTTCGGCCGCGTACGCCTGGACTCCGACCGCCGCCTCGGCGAAGACCCGTTCGGGCTGGAGTTCGAGGTCGAAAGCTACCTTGAAGGCCACGCCCGCCGTTTCGTGCGCCGCTTCGACCCCAACTGCTACCTCTATCTCAGCCGCTCGATGGACTGGTTCGACCTCGGCGAAGCCTGCTCGACCGAACTGGGCCACGGGACCTGCGAACAGGGGCTGGCGAAGCTCCGCGTGAACCGTGCCCTCGCCATCGGCGTCCATACCGACATCCTGTTCCCGCTGCAGCAGCAGCAGGAGATCGCCGATGGCCTGCTCGCGGGCGGAGTCGACGCCCGCTGCCTGCCGCTGCCCTCGCCGCAGGGTCATGATGCCTTCCTGGTCGACATCGCCCGCTTCGGGCCGGCCGTTCGCGGGTTCCTCGATTCGCTGTAATCCCGCTCTTTTTGTAGGAGCGGCTTCAGCCGCGAAGCCGACAATGTTTCGGGCGCAGCGCCGATGGCAAATCCGGATTCTCAAGATAGCGGCTCGTGACACGGCTGATGCGCCTCGGGCTTCGCGGCTGAAGCCGCTCCTACAAAAAGCGGGCTCTTGCCGACCCGTCATACCCGGACGCTGCTAGAATCCCGCTCATAACCCGGCAGCATGCCGTCATGGTGATTCGTCATGTCCCTGAACGATTTTACCGGCCGCGCCCACCTGATCGATGCCATCGATGCTGCGGTCGCCCTCGGCGAACACACCGCAGTCGTCCAGTCCCTGCGCAGCGCCCTGTGCAAAATGATGCGCGAGAAGACCGTTGAACTCCCAGCCTGCGTGTTGGACCGGGTCGATGATCACTACGCCCGCCGTGAGCTCTACGTCAGCCCGAAACACAGTTACGGCGTGATCGCGATGACCTGGGGTCCCGGCCAAGGCACGCCGATCCACGACCATTCCGGCCTGTGGTGCGTCGAAGGCGTCTGGCACGGCCAGCTGGAAATCACCCAATACGACCTCAGCGAACGCCGCGGCGACCACTACCGGTTCACCGAAGTCGGCACCCTCATCGCCGGCACCGGCTCCGCCGGCAGCCTGATCCCACCGCACGAGTACCACACCATCCGCAACCCCAGCGACACCGACATTGCCGTCTCGTTGCACATCTACCAGCGCACGATGACCTGTTGCGGCATCTTCGACGCTGCGGGCGACGGCTGGCACGTCTACGCCAACAAGAAGCTGCAACTGGATCACGCCGCCTGAGCAGGCGACCCCATCGCGGCCAACGGCGACCTCGGCTATACTGCCGCCCCGCGCCGAAGTGGCGGAATCGGTAGACGCAGCGGACTCAAAATCCGCCGCCCTTAAAAGCGTGAGGGTTCGAGTCCCTCCTTCGGCACCAAGCCAGGCAGAATCCCTGGCAGCGACAAGCCCAAACGCTTCGTCGCGAGGGGAAGCCCTCAATAGAACGTACAAAGGCCACGCGAGAGCGTGGCCTTTTGCGTTGCTGGCGCCTCAATCCAATCATCCGCACGGAACGGGCGGAAGCAATTGAATCCGAGCAGCGCGACCGTTCAAAGAACTCGACAATTCATCTTTTTCTGAAACAGCACGGATCCGCATCATGGCGCCGCGCAAACGGCGCCATGATGCTTTCAAGAATGCGACTCGGGCTGCGGAACTCAGCGCGGCTTGATCGTTTCGCCTTGACGGGATTCTTCCTCATCCCTGTGCCTGACGATGAACATCATGCCGTCGATGACCTTGCCGGTGCCCGCATCGCGGATGACCAGACTGTGGATGCCGAGTTGTTTCGGCGCTTCGGTCGTGAACGACAGATTGCCTTTTCCATCGGAAACGGCCTTGCCGACGGATCTGTCGTCGATCAGGATTTCGACGCTTCGCTTTTCGCCCAGCCGCAGCCCGGCAACGACCATCCGTTCCCCGCCGAAAATGGCGTCGTATCCACCTGACGACGACAGACTGATGTACGACTGATTGGCCGTCGGCGATTCCGATCGCACCGGCATGTCGATCTCCTTGTCATCGCGTGGCGGCGTCTCGATCGCGGCCTTGATCGGTAACATCGTCTTGGCGGTTGCCAGACCGAGCATGCGATCCGACTTGTCCAGTGCGATCGCGAATGCACCGGGACCCGACCACGCTTTCCAGTCGTACAAGCCGGGAACATCGCCGAGCACACCGACGGTCTTGCTGCTCTCGGTGATCTTGATCTTCGGCGCATCTCCCTGCCCAGCGAGGAAACCGATCGAACTGCCCGGCGTGACGAAGACTTCCCGAACCGCCCCCTGCTCGACGCGAACGCCGGTCAGACGCCCTTGGAAGATCACGATGCCGCGGTCGAAAGGCGGCGGATCGCCACGATCGATGTAACGGATGACGCACCCGACGATCTCGCACAGCGGCTCGAACCTGGGAATCCACAATCTTCCCTGCAGACGCCAAAGCCCCCGGCCGTAGGTGGACACGTAGGCTTCGGTCGTGCTGCGCCATTCGATGGAGGTGATGTACGTGGCACGTTCGGATCCCGGCACCTTGCTCCAGGTCGTACCGTGATCGAAGGACAGGATCAATCCGTTCTGGTGGGTACCGACCCCGATGAGATTCGGGTCGTCGCGGTAGTAACTCACCGCCGAGGCATGCGGGAAGATACTCTCGCGGAACCGGTAACGGCCACCATCGGTCACCAGGGCGGTCAGCGCCGGCATGTCGGTCCAGTTGTCGCCGCCATCCGAGGACTGCATCATCTTCTCGTTGACCACATCGGGCGCGATCAGATAACGGCTGTTGGTCGGGTCGACACCGAACACCTGGTACCACGCGAACATGGTCGGGTTGATGCCCAACCCGCCGAAGCCGTTCATCGCCGGGTAGTAGACGCTGGCGGTATCGGAACGGATGGCTTTGGTCATGCGCAGCAGACGGTTGATCTCGATGCTGCGATCGGCATCCCAACCGGTGCGGATCGACTGATAGTGCACCGGGACGTTGAAGCGATTGAGCATGCGCCGCTGCGACAATCGCGGAATATCGCGACGGTCTTCCGGGAACGTCGCGTACTGTCGCCAACTCGCGCCAAGACTGCGGGTCGCAGCGAAGCCTCTGGCGAATCCCGCCTCGTTATTGACGCCCTGGATATGAAAGGATCGGGCGACGATGGTCGGATTGCCGACGACCGCGCCGGGCGGGTTGTTCCAGTTCGACAGACTGGCGAACGCCGCACCGGAAAACAGATTGCCGCATGCGCCGCAGGAGACGAAATTGACCTGCGAATTGGCGACCGTCGTTCGCTTCAGCATCTCGAAGAAAAAACCCTCGCAGCAGACGCTGGACGGCCAGCTCGCGCCAAGATCGGTCGATGCCCAGTTGTTGTTGTCCTGGGTACCGAAGTACAAATCGTAACGGTCGATATCGTCGAGCCATTGGCCTTTGACTTCGGTCACCTGCAGCGCGTTGTACCCGTTCGCGCCTCCGCCGGTGAATGTCCAGGTGGCGCCACCGTCCGCAGTCCTGTGCAGGCCGCCATCGGTCGCCAATAACAGCGGACCTGGCCCAAAACGGGAAGTACTGCGGGTAAATGCGAGGTCACGGGTGTCGGCATGATCGATCGTTGCCATCGTCCATGCACCGCTGTAATCGTAGCGATTCGTACCGGCAATTCTTGCTGGGCGCTGCGAATACAGCTGGCAGCGATTGCCGAAATACAGCCGCAGACCGCTTCTTGAACTCACTCTCCAAACGCTGGCCTTCACGAAGCCGATTCCGCCGCAGCCGCCGCCGCCCGTGGGCGCGGATGCGATCGGCATCCATGTGTCGCCGGCATTCTCGGTAACGTACAGCTGCGTATCGGCATTGACGACATACGCGGTATCGGACGCCGACGGTGAACGGCCGAAGGCATGCATGTCGGCGACGCCACCTGCGCCGGTAGCAGGCGTCAACCACGTACTACCCCCGTCGAGAGAGCGGCGCACGCCCCGCCATGGATGGCCAGCGAGAACGCGGTTACCGGACAGCGCCAGTACGGAAGACGCCCGTTGCCCGTCGAACGGCGTCGAGACGTCCCAGCTCACGCCGAGATCGTCGCTGAACGACAGGCCGTAGGCTGTCGCCACATAGATACGTCCGCTATCCGGCGCGATCGAAATCTCGCCGGCGCCGAATCGTTCGCTCGCACCTGCGGGTGCCGACGGCGGCGGTATCTGCGTCCAGTTCGCGCCGCCATCTGTGCTGCGCCAGATGCCACCGCCATTGGCGACCGCGAAATCGGCACCGGCAGTGGCGATGACGATGTCCGGACGGGACGGCAGATAGACCACCGCACCAGTCGCATAGGGCTTGAAGGATTCGACATGCACCCAGGTCACGCCGCGATCGGCAGTCTGGAACAGGCCACCAGACTCCGATGCCACCAGCATGATGCTGTTGTTCAAGGGATTCACCGCAATCGTGTTCGCGCGCCCACCTTGCGGGATATCGGGCTGATGCTCTTCCAGCGACCAGATCACCCGCGCAAGACATGGCGACGGTGAAAGTACAGCGACCAGAAGCGCACACAGCATTGCGATGATGCGCGGTGCATTGCATCCACGGGAATCAATATCCATATCACTCTCCTTTTCATGCCCCGGCCAGGCGACAACGGACACTACGGCACGACAGGTACCGGTCACACGGAGATTCGAAACAGGACATCGCCCGACATCCGGCGCATGACCTCCGCAGGGAAGCCGTAGATACAGTGGTGCGTACATCCTTCGCACATGTTGACCGGAACAACTTCATTCCGGCCGTACTGGATCGAACGCAGCGATGCGCAAAAACAGGACACTCGCCAGCACCGCTTGAAACGCGCATACCCCGGCAATATCGACGTGGCTACACTTGCCGTGAACTTCCCTGCTTTCGAAAGCCTAGGCGATTTCGGTTTCTGTGGGCAAATTGAAAAGGGATGCAGCCCGCTTCAAGACGCCGCCGCGCTGCGCTGCGCTGCGGGCAGCGGGCAGCGGGCAGGATTGCATCGAAATGGCGGGGGAAGAGTTCGCTGCGCACTCGCCTCCAGCCCAGGCACATGTCTGAATACGGTACGCGATGGCTCAACCCTGCTCCCGCACCACCTCCAACACCTCCGCGCCATAGCGCTCCAGCTTGGCGCCGCCGATACCGCCGACCTGCGCAAGTTCGCCCATAGAATCGGGCCGGCGTTCGGCGATATTGCGCAGCGTGCTGTCGTGGAAGATCACATACGCGGGGACGTTCTGTTCCTTCGCCAGACGCGCGCGCAGATCGCGCAGCGCCTGGAACAGATGCAGATCCTGCGATTGCACCGGCATCCCCGTACGCGGGCCGGCGTCGCGGTCGCGCGATTTCTTGCTGGGCAATTCCTTGCGCAGCATCACTGTCTGCCCGCCGACCAGCACCGCACGACTGGCGTCGGTCAAGCGCAGGCCGCCGAAGCCTTCGGCATCGACCTGCAGCAATCCGGCAGCGACCAGTTGCCGGAACACGCCACGCCAGGCCTTGGCGTCGAGATCGTTACCGATGCCGTAGGTGCTGAGTTTGTCGTGGCCGAACTGGCGGATGCGCTCGCCTTCGCCGCCGCGCAGCACATCGATCAGGTGCGCGGCACCGAAACGCTGGCCGGTACGATAGACGCAGCTCAGGGCCTTGCGCGCGGCCTGGGTGGCGTCCCAGCTGTTGGCAGGATTCAGGCAGTTGTCGCAGTTGCCGCAAGGCTGCGGGTAGGTTTCGCCGAATCCCGCCAGCAGCACCTGACGCCGGCACTGCATCGATTCGCAGTAGCCCAACAGCTGATCGAGCTTGCGGCGTTCGAGCTGCTTGCGCTCTTCGCCGGCTTCCGACTGCTCGATCATCTGTTTGAGCAGCACCATATCGCCCAGCCCGTAACAGAGCCACGCTTCGGCAGGTTCGCCGTCGCGCCCGGCGCGTCCGGTTTCTTGGTAATAGCCTTCCAGAGATTTTGGCAGATCCATGTGCGCGACGAAACGCACGTCGGGCTTGTCGATGCCCATGCCGAACGCGATGGTCGCGACCATCACCACACCGTCTTCGCGCAGGAAGCGGCGCTGGTTCGCGGCACGCACTTCGGCATCGAGGCCGGCGTGATACGGCAACGCTTTGAAACCGAGACCGGCCAGCGTTTCGGCGGTCTGATCGACCTTGCGCCGCGAGAGGCAGTAGACGATGCCGGCTTCGTCGCGATGCTCGCGCAGGAAATCGAGCAACTGACGCTTGCCGTTGTCCTTCTGCACCACGTTGTAGCGGATGTTGGGACGGTCGAACGAACTGACGAACCACTGCGCCGTTTCCAACTGCAGGCGTTCGGCGATCTCGCGCTGGGTCGGCGGGTCGGCCGTCGCGGTCAAGGCGATACGCGGCACGTCGGGCCAGCGTTCGTGCAGCACGGTGAGTTCGCGATACTCGCGGCGGAAATCGTGACCCCACTGCGACACGCAGTGCGCTTCGTCGATGGCGAACAGCGCGACTTTCGCGCGCTCGAGCAGCGAGAGAAAGCGCGAGGTCAGCAGCCGCTCGGGCGCGACGTAGAGCAGATCGAGTTCACCGGCCAGCATCGCCCGTTCGATCCGCGACGCCGATTCGGCGTCGAGCGTTGAGTTGAGGAACTCGGCGCGCACGCCGACCTGGCGCAGCGCTTCGACCTGGTCCTGCATCAGCGCAATCAGCGGCGACACCACCACGCCGACGCCATCGCGCAGCAGCGCGGGCACCTGGTAGCACAGCGACTTGCCGCCGCCGGTGGGCATGAGCACGAGCGCGTCGCCGCCGGCTGCGATGTGTTCGATGATGGCCTGCTGCGGGCCGCGGAAATCGGCGTGGCCGAAGACGCGGTGCAGCAGATTTTGGGGAGATTCCTGCATGACGATAGGGTATCAGGTGTCATCGACACCACGCCCCGCATTCCCCTCTCGACCATGTAGGGAAACTCCGCACGATTCAGTCCGACAATCCCCGCTGCTACACTCGCCGCACATCCGGCACCCCGGGAGCGGGCATGAAAAACGCAGGTACCACTCTGATCGTCGTCGCCGCCATTGTGGCCGGGGTCGTCATTTACGAAGTCGCGAAACCTGATCCTATGCGGGAACCCACCGCCGCCGAGGTGAAGCTCGAAGTGGACAAGCTCAAGACCGAAGCCGCGAAGCAGCACCCCGACATGCCGCAGAGCGACGCCATGAAGCAGGTGGCGACGGCGCAGGCCACCGAAATGCTGAAGACCGGCGATGCCGAAACCCGCGCCAAAACCGCTGCAGGCATTTTCTTCGGCTCCTATTACATGAATACCCGCGCACGCCCCGCATACTGCAAACAGCGCGGCGTCGACTTGGCACCCTTCGTCGCCGCATTCGATCGGGCCCATCGCGAAGAATTGACCCGCGCACGCGAAATCTTCGTGCGTGGCGGCATCGATCCCGAATCGATGGTGCCGAACATCCAGGATCAGTTCGTCGCGATGATCGAGCAGGACATGAAGGATTTCGCGGCAGGTGCGAAGGTGCCACCGGACAGCGCCTGCATCTTGTTCAACGAAAATTCGACCCTGATCGCAGAAGCCATCCAACTGCCGCCCGAAGTGAAGCGGACGCTGCTTGCGCAGTATTGAGCGAACCGGCGCTCAGGCCGCATACGCGCGCAGCAGCGCATCCAGGCCTGCGTCCAGTACCGCCATGTCGTCGTCTTCTACGCCAACGGGCATTTCGGGCAGCGGATTCATGTTTCGCCCGACAAATCGCTGGTCATCGTGCGGATGGGCAGCGACGGCGGCGACATCGACTGGACGGCCTTTCTCGCCGCCATCGCCGATGCATGGCCGCCAGCGCAGTGACCTCAGCGGCAGTCCGTCGGCGCCAACCGCAGCGACTGCAGCACCTTGCCGTTGGCCTCCTGCACGAATGCGGTCAGGCCCCAGGTGCCCTGCCCCAGATCGACATCGATCGCTTTCGCCAGCGGCGCTTCGCCGAGGGGCCATGGGCCCCACAACTTCGTGACCACACGGTCGTGGTTGAGGGTGACGCCGCCGTTCTCGCCCGCGCGCACCTCGGTCTTCACACCATCGACGGTCTGCGCCAGCCACACCTGCGCGGACGAACCGCCCTGCCCACTGCGCGCGGCGCCAAGGCGCAGTTGCTGGCCATTGCCGCTGTGGCCCAACTGCAGCACAAGACCGGCCTGCGCCGCACCGCGTTCGGCGTCGAGCGCGCGTACAACTGCGGGTGCCGCGCGCCAGGTGGTCTGCACCTGCGACCCGATCATCACCTGCGGGGTGTAGACCGTCGATTGCCCGTGCGCGTTCACGCGTTGGCGTTGACGTGCGGTATGGCGGGGCGATGCGAAACGGTCGGGCCAACCCAGGTCGTCCCAGTAGTCGACATGGAACGCAAGCCAATTCGCCTGGAATTCGCCGCTGCGGAGTTTGCTCGACAGCCAGCGGTCGGCCGGCGGACAGCTGCTGCAGCCTTCGGAGGTGTACAGCTCGATCAGCGGTGTGATCTGGCCGCCGCTGCGGACCTCGCATTGACCTGCCGCAATCGCGCTGCCTGTCGCGCAGACGCTGGCCACCACGACCGAACCCATCAGTAAACGAGACATACCCCTCCTCCAGCAGCCAACGATGCGACAAAGAGTCACATCGAAGCCGCAACGGTGCGCCAGGCAGCGTGCCGTTCCGTCCCGCGTCGATCCGGGATCAGCGCTTGGCAATCTCCCGCAGCGCCTCGACGATGGCCTCGCCAACGCTGTGCGCCGACTGCGGATTCTGGCCTGTGACCAGACGGCCGTCGGTCACCACCTGCGCCTGCCAGTTGCCGGCGGGACGATGGATCGCGCCGCGCTGTTGCAAGCTGCTGGCGAGCAGAAACGGCACTACGTGCTCGAGCTTGACTGCGCGCTCCTCGTCGTCGGTGAAGGCGGCAACCTGCTTGCCCTCGACCAGATAGCGGCCGTCGCTGAGCTTCAGATTCACCAGCGCGCTGGGGCCGTGGCAGACCGCACCGACCACGCCGCCGGCCTCGTAGATGTCGCGCCCGATCCGCTGCACGCCCGCGCTGTCGGGGAAATCCCATACGGTGCCGTGCCCGCCGGCGTAGAGCACCGCCGCATATCGCGAGGGATCGATGCTGTCCACGCTCGGCGTGCTGCGGATCGCGGCACGGAAGGTCTCGTCGTTCCAGTAGCGGGCGTTCACGGGGTCGTCCAGATCCAGACCATCGACCGGCGGCTCGCCACCCTGCACCGAAGCGAATTCGACCTTCAGACCGGCCGCTTCGAACACCGAAAGCGGATGGGTGACTTCGCCGAGATAGAAGCCGGTCGGCTGACCGGTATCGCCTTTCACGCCATGACTGGTGAGCACGATCAGAATGGGCTTGTCGGCCGGCAACCCGGGCTGGTGAACGCCGGCGACCATGCCGGCGAACGCAAAAGAGAAAATGCTGGACATCGAACACTCCTGGGGGATGCGGCGGATTGCCGCGACAACGAAGCAGTCGATGGATATCTGTCCTCTGAACCGTGCAAACAAGGTGAAGATCCAGGCATTCATGGTTCCGCGACCGATGTGACCGTCATTTCACGCGGTGGTGCGCTATGGAACGACGCGGGCCAACGCTTCTCTGCCCTTGCCAGACCGCCGGGTAATCCTGCGATCATAGACAGGCATTCTTTTCGACCAAAACCCATGACCTCGCTGCGCTGCCTGCTGCTCGCCTTCACGCTGACCATGATTGCTGGCTGCGGCGGTCAGACCACCAAGCCGACCCGCCCCACTCCGATCGCGAAACCCAGCCTGCCCGCACCACCGGTCAAGCTCCGCATCGGCATCGCCCTCGGCGGCGGCGCGGCGAAGGGTTTCGCGCATATCGGCGTGATCAAGATGCTCGAAGCCAACGGCTTCAGACTGGAAGTCGTCTCCGGCACCAGCGCCGGCAGCGTGGTAGGCGCGCTCTACGCGAGCGGGATGGACGCATTCCAGATGCAGCAGCACGCGGTAGCGCTGGACGAAGCCAGCATCCGCGACGTGACCCTGTTCAACGGCGGTCTGGTCCGCGGGCAGAAGCTGCAGGACTACGTCAACGGCATGGTCGGCAACCGCGCATTCGACAAGATGAAGAAACCGTTCGCGGTGGTGTCCACCCAACTCGAAACCGGCGAACGTACCGTGTTCGTGCGC
>JBIITV010000131.1:0-12255 GCA_044340325.1 Lysobacteraceae bacterium | reverse complement strand
CGGGGCGGAAGCCATTTGCCATGTCTACCATCATCTGCATGGTATCGACGTGAATATCATCCGCATTTTCGCGTTGTACGGTCCCTATGGACGTCCCGACATGATTCCGCGCCAACTCATGGAGAAGATAGGCTCCGGCGCGGAGATACCGAAGTACGGGACGGGCTTGGCCAATCGCGATTGGATGTTCGTCGGGGATGCTGCAGAAGCGGTATTCCTTGCGGCGCACAGGCCGCTGGGTTACCAGATTTTCAATGTAGGCACCGGCCACGGCACAACACTGAACGACATGATCTCCGCTGCAGAAGAGGTCATCGGCAAGCAGGCGAACATTCTCCAGCTGCCTGTACCGCCGGGGGACGCTCATTTCGTCGGCGTTGCGGACAATACCAAGGCACGATCAGTGCTTGGTTGGGAGCCGAAAACTTCTCTGAAGGACGGACTGAAGAAGATTTTGGAGCAGATGGCCGTCTGCAATGAAGCATAGGGTTTCGTTGTCTGATCGCCTGGCTCGTTTGCAGAACGCTGATTGATGCCGCAGCCCTCGTCATGCCGGCCGATTTCAAGTTCCTTGAATCCGGCACGCCGTTGATCACATAGGTGGGTGCAGGCCATTGTTGGGTCGCTGAGGAATTGCAGGTGTTCTGGATGACGCTCACCCCGTCCAGCGAAGAGACGCTTTCCAGGTCGGCGCACAGACCGGTGACTTTATTGCGAAGACGCATGTAGGCCGTGCCGTTGGTCAATCGAGCGACGACCAACGACAGCGCGAACGCTGCAGTGAGACACTTGCGGATGATGATGCACTCCCTGTGTTGGGTGGATCCTTCTGCACATCTTCATGGCGTGCGGCGACAATCCAGCCGCTGGACATACCAACGATTGTGACCGGATGCGCGCGCAACCCGTCCGCCGCGCGTCTGTGTGGCCGACAGGCGCTGGTTGCTGCAGGAAGCCCGCCCCATCGGCGCCCCTGAACGCTGACTCCGGGCTGAAAACGAAATTGCGGCCGTCGCTCGCGTTCCCGCAGCCGATCCCGGAAAATGCCGCCACGGCAGGGGGGCCGCGTACGGCAGCATCCTGTCCGGTGTAGTCGTACCATCTCAATCCATTCGAAAGGCTCCCGTCCACATGGCTCGTATGCTCGTCACCGGCGGCGCCGGTTTTCTCGGTTCTCATCTATGCGATCGCCTGCTCGACGATGGGCATGACGTGATCTGCGCCGACAACTTCTTCACCGGCAGCAAGCGCAACATCGCGCATCGCCTCAATCATCCCTACTTCGAGCTGATGCGCCACGACGTGACCTTTCCGCTGTATGTCGAGGTCGACCGGATCTACAACCTCGCCTGCCCGGCATCGCCCGTGCACTACCAGCACGATCCGGTGCAGACCACCAAGACCAGCGTCCACGGCGCGATCAACCTGCTCGGCTTGGCCAAGCGGCTGAAGGCGCGGATCCTGCAGGCCTCGACCAGCGAGGTCTACGGCGATCCGGAAGTGCATCCGCAGACCGAAGGGTATTGGGGCCGGGTCAATCCGATCGGCATCCGCAGCTGTTACGACGAAGGCAAGCGCTGCGCGGAAACCCTGTTCTTCGATTACCACCGCCAGCACGCGCTCGATATCAAGGTTGTGCGCATCTTCAACACCTACGGCCCGCGGATGCATCCCAACGACGGCCGCGTGGTCAGCAATTTCATCGTCCAGGCGCTGCGCGGCGAAGACATCACCATCTACGGCGACGGCACCCAGACCCGCAGCTTCTGCTATGTCGACGATCTCATCGAAGCCCTGGTGCGGATGATGGACACCGAGGCCGGCTTCACCGGGCCGATCAATATCGGCAATCCCACCGAGTTCACGATGATCGAGTTGGCCGAGCAGGTACTGAAGCTGGTCGGCGGACGCTCGACGCTGGTGTTCCGGCCGCTGCCTTCCGACGATCCACGCCAGCGTCAACCCGACATCTCGCTGGCCCGGTCGAAACTCGGCTGGGAACCGAAGATCGGGCTCGAAGACGGCCTGAAGGAAACCATCGCCTACTTCCGACGCACGCTGGAAGAAGCACCTGCATGAGCATGCCCGCATGAGCACGTCGTTTTCGGTGATCGTCACCAGCTACAACTATCGCGACTTCATCGCCGAAGCGATCGACGGCGCACTCGCGCAAACCCGCGCGCCGCAGCAGGTCATCGTGGTCGACGACGGCTCGACCGACGGTTCGCAGGACTATCTGCGCGAGCGTTACGGCAGCGATCCGCGTGTGACCCTGCTTTGCGGCGAAAACGGCGGGCAGCTGGTCGCGTTCCAGCGCGGCGTGGCGGCGAGCAATGCCGACGTGCTGTGTTTTCTCGATTCGGACGACCGCTGGTCGCCCGACTATCTGGCCAAGATCGGCGAGGTTTACGACAGCCGTCAGGATGTCGGCTTCGTGTTTTCCGACATCGTGCTGTTCGGCAACGAACAGCGTCGGATCGGCTACGCCGACAAGCCGGTCGATCTGGGCTACACCGCTATCAGCACCTGGGCGCTGACTTACTGGTACGGTGCGCCGACCTCGGCGCTGTCGATGCGGAAACTGTATGCCGAGCGCGCGCTCGACCTGCCCGAACAGCTGTATCGAACCTGGAAACTCTGCGCCGACAACTGCCTGGTCTACGGCGCCAGCCTGTTCGGCGCGCGCAAATATTTTCTGCCTACCGGCGATGTGGGCTATCGCATTCACGGCAACAACAGCTGGTGGTCGAACCGTAGTCCGACCACGAACTTCCTCAATCGCCTGCATTCGCGCGGGCTGATCGGCCACTACGCGCGCGCCGCCGGCATCGACGATTCCTGCCTGGAGCTGGCCAAGCTGGAATACAAGACCAAGCCCGCGCCGGACTGGGCCGAAACCAAACGCTACATGCGCCTATGCATGCGCGGCCCGTCGCCATTCTGGAAGAAAGTCGAGCGCGCGCTGAGCATCCTGGCCGGTCGCAAGCGTGCTCGCTGACGGCCAGAGCGCATGAAGATCCTGCTCACCAATTTCCACGATGGCGACGGCGGCGGCCACACCACGTATCTGATGGCGTTGGCGCGCGGGCTGCGCGACAGGCATGAGATCCATATCGCCGCACCGTCAAGCAGTCGACTGTATCGCGAAGCTGCGACCGTCGAGGGCGTCCGCGCCGTCGCCCAACCGTTCCCGAACGGTCTGGGCAAGCTCGCCGCAGCATCGCAGGCGCGTCGACAGCTTCGCGCTTTTCTGCGGCAGCACGCATTCGACATCGTCCACGTCAACGGCTCGGCCGATCATCGACTGGTGCTCGCGGCGCAACGCGGCGCGGGGAAAAAGCCGAAAATAGTACTCACCAAACACAACTCGAAGCCGATCACGGGAATCGGTCATCGCTGGCGCGCGCGGCGCACCGATCTGGTGATCGCGGTCAGCGACTACACACGACGCATGCTCGAAGCCAGCGCCTATGCCGGCTGCCGGATCTCGACGGTATGCAACGGCGTGGATATCGCGCATTTCCGCCCATGGCCGGTCGAGGCGGCGGCCGCCGAGCGCTTTCGCCATGCCGATGGCGCGACGCTGCTGCTGGGCAGCAACGCAGGCACCGCCGATCACAAGGGCTGGATAGATCTGATCGAAGCGATCGCGATGCTCGATGACGATGCGAAGCGCCGGGTGCGCGTACTGCTGTGCGGCAAACCGCTGTCGTCTGCGCAGCAGGCGCGGTTGGAAGCGCTCGGTCTGCGCGATACCGTGCGCCATGCCGGCATGCTCGGCGATGTGCGGCCGATGATCGCGGCCATCGACGTAGGCTTCGTGCTTTCCTACGCGACCGAGACCATTTCCTTCGCCTGCCGCGAAATGATGGCGATGGGCAAACCGGTACTCGTCAGCGATTACGCGGGTTTGCCGGAGAACATCGAGCCCGGCGTCGACAGCTGGTGCGTGCCGGTCCGTGACCGCGCGGCGATCGTGCAGGCCGTGTCCACGATGCTGGCCGACCCGGCGCAGTTCGCATGGATGGGTGAACGTGCGCGCGCCCGCGCAGAACGCGACTTCGGCCTCGACCTGTTCGTGTCGCGCACCGAAGCGGCGTATGCCCGCGCTTTGTCTGTCTGATCGTCATCCGCCGGCACGGCACACGGTGTCGGACACGTCTATGCTTCGCGCATGAACTTCATCTTCGACAATAGGTTGCTTGCGGAATTGCCGGGCGACGCAGACACCGGCCCGCGCCGGCGCGAAGTGCGCAATGCGCTGTGGTCGCGCGTGATGCCGACGCCCGTCACCGCACCGCGCACGCTCGCGTACTCGCGCGAGATGGCTGAGGCGCTGGGGCTGAGCGAAGCCGACGCGGCCTCGGAGGCCTTCGCACAGGTGTTCGCCGGTAACGCGCAACTGCCGGGCATGGACCCGTTCGCGACCAACTACGGCGGCCACCAGTTCGGCCACTGGGCGGGACAGCTCGGCGACGGCCGCGCGATCAGCCTCGGCGAAACCGTCAGCGCCGCAGGCGAGCGCTGGGAGCTGCAGCTCAAGGGCGCTGGGCCGACGCCGTATTCGCGCACCGCCGACGGCCGTGCGGTGCTGCGCTCGTCGATCCGCGAATTCCTGTGCAGCGAAGCGATGCATCATCTCGGGGTGCCGACCACGCGCGCGTTGTCGCTGGTCGCCACCGGCGAGAACGTGGTCCGCGACATGTTCTACGACGGCCATCCGAAACCCGAACCAGGCGCGGTGGTCTGCCGGGTGGCGCCGTCGTTCCTGCGTTTCGGGCATTTCGAACTGCCTTCATCGCGTGGCGAGGTCGATCTGCTGCGGCAGTTGCTGGACTTCGCGATCCACCGCGATTTTCCGCATCTGCAGGGCAGCAGCGAACCGTTGTACACGGATTGGTTCACCGAAGTCTGCACGCGCACCGCGCGGCTGATGGCGGAATGGATGCGGGTCGGCTTCGTGCACGGGGTGATGAATACCGACAACCTGTCGATTCTCGGCCTGACCATCGACTACGGCCCCTACGGTTGGATCGACGCCTACGACCCCGACTGGACGCCGAACACCACCGACGCCGGCGGGCGTCGCTACCGCTTCGGCTGGCAGCCGGCGGTGGCGCGCTGGAACCTGGTGCGTCTTGCTCAAGCGATTGCGCCGCTGTTTGCGGGCGGCGAAGCGCTGCAGGCAGGCATCGATGCGTTCGGCACCGCCTACAGCGCGGCGGATCGCGACAACATCGCGCGCAAACTCGGTCTGGCCGAATGCCGCGACGACGATGCCGCACTGATCCGCGATCTGCACGCATTGATGCATGAAGCGGAAGTCGACATGACGCTGTGGTTTCGCGCGCTGATGGATCTCGATGTCGATGCGCCGACATTGGCGCCGTTCGAGTACGCGTTCTACGACGTTGTGAAGCGCGATGCGCATGCGTCCGGATTCGAGGCTTGGCTGCAGCGCTACGTCGCGCGCTTGCGCGACGATCCACTGGCGAGCGCGGATCGGCGCGAGAAAATGCGTCTGGCGAACCCGAAATATGTGCTGCGCAACTATCTGGCGCAGCAGGTCATCGACCGCGCCGAAGCCGGCGATACCGCAGGCATCGGCGAACTGCTTGAAGTGATGCGTCGGCCCTACGACGAGCAACCCGGCAATGTGCGCTTCGCCGAAAAACGCCCGGAGTGGGCGCGCGACCGTGCGGGTTGTTCGATGCTGTCGTGCAGTTCGTGACCACGGGTGAGGGCTGCCTGAAAACAAGAAGCCATTTCAAAAAACAAAAAAACGGGCAAAACGTGAACATTTGTCATCCCGAGCGTAGCGAGGGATCTGCTTGTGCGGTACCGGCCAAAACAGATCCATCGCTATGCTTGGGATGACAGGCCGAGAGGGCGTGAGGTTCACCCACCTCTACCAACGCGGGGAGACGATCAAAGCGGAGGTCTCACGAGCCCTGCCTGCCAACCTCACGCTTTCGGTTCACTTGCCCTTCTTTTCCTTCTTCTCTGCGCGCTTCTCTTTCAGGGTCTTTTCGGGTTTCTTCTTTTCCTGCTTCTTCTGATCCATACCTTTGGACATGATGGGCTCCGCAATGGGTGAGATGGGATGCCAAGCGTACTGCGGACACTGGCAACCGGTAAACTGGCCGGATGCCTATCCTCACTCTGAATGACGTCGATTTCGGCGTCGGCGGCCCGCTGTTGCTCCAAGGTGTCGATCTCGCGATCGAGCCCGGCGAGCGCATCGCCCTGATCGGCCGCAACGGCGCCGGCAAATCCACCCTGCTGCGCCTGCTGGCCGGCGAGCACAAGCCCGACGATGGCGAAATCCGCATCGAGGGCGGCGTGCGCATCGCCCGGTTGGAGCAGGAAGTGCCGGCCGGCGCCGCCGGCAGCGTGTTCGACGTGGTCGCCGACGGTCTGGGCGAAATGGGCCAGCTGCTCGCCGACTACCACCACCTGATCCACGCCGAGGAGCTCGACACCGACGCATTGGCGGCGGTGCAGACCAGAATCGAGGACGGCAACGGCTGGTCGCTGGACCAGCGCGTGACCGAAACCCTGACCAAGCTCGATCTGGACGGCGATGCCGACTTCACCCGGCTGTCCGGGGGCATGAAGCGCCGGGTGCTGCTGGCGCGTGCGCTGGTATCGGCGCCTGATCTGCTGCTGCTGGACGAACCCACCAACCATCTCGATATCGCCGCCATCGATTGGCTCGAAGGCTTTCTGAAAGCGTGGCAGGGCGCGCTGATCTTCGTCACCCACGACCGGCGCTTTCTGCGTTCGCTGGCCACCCGCATCGTGGAAATCGATCGCGGCCAGCTGAGCAGCTGGCCCGGCGACTGGGGCAACTACGTCCGCCGTCGCGAAGAGCGCCTGAACGCCGAGGCGCAGGAGAATGCGCGCTTCGACAAGATGCTGGCGCAGGAGGAAGTCTGGATCCGGCAGGGCATCAAGGCCCGCCGCACCCGCGACGAGGGCCGCGTGCGCAGGCTCAAGGCGATGCGCGATGAACGCATGCAGCGCCGCGATCTGTCCGGCAACGTGCGCATGGAAACCGCGCAGGCCGGCGCCTCGGGCAAGAAAGTGATCGAGATGAAGGACGTGTCTTTCGCCTACGGTGAGCGCGTGCTGCTCAAGAACTTTTCCACCACCATATTGCGCGGCGATCGAATTGGCCTGATCGGCGCCAACGGCAGCGGCAAGACCACGTTGCTGAAGCTGCTGCTGGGCGATCTGCAGCCGCAGTCCGGCGAGGTCAAGGTCGGTACGCAGCTGCAGGTCGCGTATTTCGACCAGTACCGCGCAACGCTGCGCGAAGACTGGAGCGCGCTCGAGAATGTGTCCGAGGGCAAGGATTTCGTCGAGATCAACGGCAAGCAGAAGCACGCCATCGGATATCTGCAGGATTTTTTGTTCACGCCCGAACGCGCGCGCGCACCGATCACCCGGCTGTCCGGAGGCGAACGCAACCGCCTGCTGCTGGCGAAACTGTTCGCGCAGCCGTCGAACCTGCTGGTGATGGACGAACCGACCAACGACCTCGACGTGGAAACGCTGGAGCTGTTGGAAGAACTGTTGGGCGAATATCCGGGCACGCTGCTGCTGGTGAGCCACGACCGCGACTTCCTCGACAGCGTCGTGACTTCGACGCTGGTGATGGAAGGCGATGGCCGCGTCGGCGATTACGTCGGCGGTTACAGCGACTGGCTGCGCCAGCGTCCGACCCGGGGCGAGTCGGCGCGGGCCACGGCCGCCGCCGCGCCCAGGGAAAAAGAGGTCGAAGCGCCGACACCCGTCGCAATCCCTGCTGCCGCCAAGCGCAAGCTCAGCTACAAGGACCAGCGCGAACTCGAATTGCTGCCGCAGCGGATCGAAGATCTGGAAACGAAGATCGCGGCCATGACCGCCACGATGCACGATCCCGCGTTCTTCCAGCGCGACCATGCCTCAGTGGCTGCGCACAACGCCGAGCTTGCGGCGACCCAGACCGCGCTGGAGCAGGCTTTTGCGCGCTGGGAAGCCTTGGACAACTGAAACGCGCCCCCGCTTTGCAGGCGCGACGGAAGTCGCGACGAACTACCGGCTTCACCCTGCAAACAACAATCCGTAATCCTTCGCGAATTGCACGCAGCGTTCGCGCATCACCGCCTGCTGCGCCGCGCGCTGCGCTGGATCGCTGACGATGAATGTCGATGTCTCCGCAGCAAAGCCGCGCAGTTCGTCGACGACGCGACCGATATCGCCTGCGGTCGCCGTGCGCACCGGGCGCAGGTGGTTGCGCGCCTCGGCACCGCCGCGATTCGTCCAGCGCGCCAGCCGGTTGCCGATGGACTTGCCGAATGGAACATCATCCAACAGCTCGACATGTACTTCGGCGGCATCGAGGGTGATACCGAGGGTGTCGAGCCAATCGCCCCATTTGAAATCGTTGAAGCGCCGCGCCAACACCACCGCCCGCCACGGCACGCCCAGCGTGTCGGCGAAGATCGCGCCGTGCAGCGATTCGGTGATCACGCGTTCGCAGCTGGCCAGCGCCGCAGTCACCGCTTCTGGCGATTGTCGCGGATCGACCGGGAACAGACCGGCATCGCGCGAGATCGCATCCCAGTCGGCGCCGTCGTAACTCTTGTGATGCGGCACCAGACCGACGCGGCCGGGGACCGGGACATGCGCGCGGCGCAGCCCCGACCACAGCACCGCGCCATCGCCGAGCCCCAGCGCGGGATCGAGTCCGCAGCGCCGCGCGGTGCGCGGGCCGCGCACCCAATACACGCGCCAGGTCTCATCGAGCGCAGGTTCGCCACGATAGCCGCAGCCGGACCCCAGCACGATCTTCGGCCCGTCCGGGCGCGAACCACCCAGCAGGGTACCGACACCGTAGAGATGCGCGTCGGGATGATGTGCGGCGAGATCCGGAAACAGCTCAGGCCACAGTTCGACGTTGACGTCGTCGCCGAAATTGCCCCGCGCCATGCGGGCATAGCGCAGTTGCATCAGTCGTCCTGTCCGTCGGCCTGGTTCTGGGTCTGCACGCCTTGCGGCATACAGGCCACATCGGCAGCGCCAGCCGGCACCAGCCACCAGCGGCGACGGTTGGACACGCCTGCGAACTCGGCTTTCGTTCTATCCACGCACTGCGACAACGCCGGTTCCTGGATCAACAGCCAGCGCTGTTGCGGCGCCTGCGCCTGCCAGCGCATCGCTTTGGACAATTGATCGGTCCAGGTTGCCTTGAAACCGAAGGTTGCGGCGGGCCGATCCGCCATCAGCAGATTCTGTTCTTTCCACGCCACCAGCCCAAGTTCGGCATCGGGCCCGATGCGCGTGCCGACGGACTCCATCAATCCGCGCGCGGAGCTGGACGGATTGAGCAGCGGATGCGCGATCAGGCCGTACAGCACCCAGATCCCGCCCATCGCCCACAGCAACCCCACCACGCCGTTGCGCACGCGATGCCACGACACGCTCGCCAACATCCAGGCGCCCATCGCCATCAGCAGTGCGAACAGCGCGTGGCCGCTGTCGGTGAAGCCGCGGTCCGACATCAGTTTCGCTTCGAACTTCGGATCGCCGAACCACATCGCCAAACCTGCTCCCAGCAGCAGGACGCCCAGCGTCGCCGCGAAACAGAACGCGATCCGTTTCGCCCAGATCTTGCGCACGATGCCGGGCAACAGCGGTCCCAGCGCCAGACACATCATCGGCAGCGCCGGCAGGATGTACACGTCGCGCTTGCCGCTGGGGATCGAGAAAAACACGATGATCAGTGCCCACCACGCCAGCGGGAGCAAATAGCGCGCATCGCGTCGACGCAGACGCGTGCGCCACGCCGGCAGCGCCCAGATCAGCGCGAACGCGGTCGGCAGCCATGCGCTGGCCATGACAACCAGATGGTAATAGGGCGGCTGCGGGTGGTCCCACGACTTCGCGTAACGCCCGGCGGTCTGCCGGAACAGGATGTCGTTGAGATACGCCTTGTATTCCGGGTTGTCCTGGCTCAGCGCCGCAGTCACCATCGGCACCAGCCAGAGCGACGCAGCGAACACGAACGCCAGCGGCCCGATCCAGAAGCGTGGATCACGTACATGCACGCGCACTCGCGACCAGTGCATCAGCGAAGCGATTGCCGCAGGCAAGATCATCAACAACGCCAGACCGCCGACGCCCTTGGTGATGGTGCCGAGCCCGGCCGCGAACCAGCCCAGCGTCCACAACTTCCAGTTCGGCCCCAGCAGCATGTGCCGCAGCAACCCGTAGTTGGCGAGGGTGATGAAGAATGTCACCAGCGGATCGATCTGCGCTTTCTTCGACTGGTACGTGAACTGCAGCGCGAACAGCAGTGCCCAGGCCGCATACAGCCCGGCCTTGCGCGTCCACAGCCGGCGGCCGAGGTCGTAGACGCACCACAGCGTGCCCAGCGCCGCAAGCAGCGACGGCAGCAGGAAAGCGATGCGCCAGTCGCGGAGCACCGTGTAGAACGCGGCCTCAAGCCACATCAGCATCGGTGGCTTGTCCGAATACAGCTCGGTGCCGCGATGCGGGAACAGCCAGTCGCCGCTCTCGACCATCTGTTTGGCGACCAGGGTGAAGCGCGGCTCGTCGGACGGCCACGGGTCGCGCAGGCCCAGTCCGGCGCCCAGAATCAACAGGGCGGCGATGGCCAGCAGCCAGAAGTCTTTCGATTCGCGGGTTTTCAGCATGGGCACATCTTAATGGCCACAACGCTTTTGTAGGAGCGGCGCTAGCCGCGATTGGCTACGACAAACCTTTCCTTCGCCAATCGCGGCTTGCGCCGCTCCTACAAAACCTCAGACCTTCCGCACTCGCGCATAGAAAAACCCGTCCATGCCATCCTCGCCCGGCAGCCGCTGACGGCCAGCGCCCGCTTCATGACCGAACGTTTCCGCCAACGGCTCAGCGACGGCATCCGGGGTGCGTACCAAAAACGCGTCGATCTGGCCTGCGTTCTCGCGATGCAGGATCGAACAGGTCGCGTAGACCATCACGCCGCCGGGTGCGAGCGTCGTCCACACGGCATCCAGCAGCCGCGCCTGGGTGGCGACAAGCGCATCGATATCGCCGGGCCGACGATGCAGCAGGATGTCGGGCTGGCGGCGGACGATGCCGGTTGCGGAGCACGGTGCATCGATCAGCGCCGCGTCGAACGGCAGGCCGTCCCACCACGCGGCCGGATCGGCGGCATCGGCGGCTTTCAGTTCGACCGCCGCTTCCACGCCCACGCGCCGCAGGGTCTCGGCGGTGCGGCGCAGGCGGCGCGAATCGATATCGAGGGCGGTGATCCGCAGGGTCGGGTCGCGTTCCAGCAGATGCGCGGCCTTGCCGCCGGGGGCGACGCAGGCATCCAGCACGCGGGCGCCGGGGGGTGGCAACAGCGCATCGGCGACAGCTTGGGCCGAACCGTCCTGCACCGAGACCGCGCCGTCTTCGAAACCGGGCAATCCGGCCACCGCCAGCGAATCCTCGATCCGCAGCGCATCGGGCAGTGCCTCGTGCGTGGACGCGACGATGCCGGTGTCCTGCAGCAGTTGCCGATACGCATCGCGCGTGGCGTACAGACGGTTCACCCGCAGCCACAGCGGCGCGGCGGCGGCGCTGGCATCCAGGATCGCGACGGCGTGTTGCGGCCAGTCGCGGCGCACTTCCGCCAGCAGCCAGTCCGGCCACACCTGCGCTGGATCGGCGGCTGGAAAGCCCTCGCGCTGCGCGCGACGCAGCAGCGCGTTGACCATGCCGGCCTGATGCGCGCGATCGAGCGCGCGCGCGGCTTCGACGGTCGCATCCACTGCGGCGTGCGCCGGCAGTTTCAGCGCATCGAGCTGGGCAAAGCCGACGTACAGCAGCGCGCGCAGCGGTTCGTCGCTTTTCCCGAGTGGCTTCGGCACCCATGCGGCCAGTGCGGCGGCATAGCGCGCGCGGTTGCGCAGCGCCGCGAAGCAGATCGCCTCGACCAGCGCGCGATCGCGCGGGTCGGCGATCTTCGGCAGTTCGGTGCCGAACTCGCCCTTCAGCGAACGGCCGCGATGCAGCACGGCATCAAGCACGCGAGCGGCGGCGAGGCGGGAGGCGGTGCCGGAAGTCGTTTCTGTCATGCGGGCTACCTTGAGGCGGGTATGAGCGGGCGATTTTCAGCAGCAGAATGACTGGTCAAGCCCGATATCGCAGTGGTGCTGTGGAATCGATGTTGCGGGAGCGGCGAAAGCCCCCATGAAAGAGATGAAGAGATCGACATCT
>JBIITV010000160.1:0-9310 GCA_044340325.1 Lysobacteraceae bacterium | reverse complement strand
AGGAGCCAAACTCCCCCCCCGACCCCGCGCGCGCCCCCCCGCTCCCGCAAAACGGGGCGCTTACGACGCGATCAGATCGCGCCGCGCGTTCAGATAATCCGCAGCGGTGATGACCTTGCCGCCTGCACGCTGCAGTGTGCGGATCCGCAGCGCGCCTTCGCCACAGGCGATGTCGATGCCGTCGCGGCCGGCAGCAAGCACCGTGCCCGGGGGTTTCCCGTGCGCGACCGCCAGCGCCACCGCGCCGTGGATGCGCACGCGCTCGCCGGCCAGTTCCGCCTCGGCCACCGGCCACGGGTTGAACGCGCGCACCTTGTTCGCCAGCATCGTCGCCGGCTGCGTCCAGTCGAGTTTCGCTTCGTGTTTTTCGAGCTTGTGCGCGTAGGTCGCGCCCTCGGCAGCCTGCGGTCGCGCGACGGGCACGATGCCGGCGCGCAGCAGACCCAGACCATCGGCCAGCACTTGCGCGCCGAGTTCGGACAGACGATCGTGCAGTTGGCCTCCGGTCTCATGCGCACCGATGGCAAGCGATTGGGACAGCAGCACCGGGCCGGTGTCGAGACCTTTCTCCATCTGCATCAGGCACACGCCGGTTTCGGTGTCGCCGGCCTCGATCGCGCGCTGGATCGGCGCCGCGCCGCGCCAGCGCGGCAGCAGCGACGCGTGCACGTTCCAGCAGCCGTATTTCGGAATATCGAGAATGCTCTGCGGCAGGATCAGGCCGTAGGCGACCACGATCATGATGTCGGGTTCGAGCGCGCGCAGCGCATCGCGCGCGACCCGTTTCTTCAGCGTTTCCGGCTGCAGCACGTCGATGCCGCGCTGCAGCGCTTCCAGCTTCACCGGCGACGCGGTCAGCGCCCGCCCGCGTCCGGCGGGACGATCCGGCTGCGTGTACACCGCCACGACTTCGTTGTGCCGCGCGGCGGCGCGCAGGCAGGGGACGGCGAAGGCCGGGGTGCCGGCGAAGACGATGCGCAATGGTGGTCCTTTCTCAACGACTTTCTAGCGAGCTATCGGCAGGCGGCGAGGCGCAGGATGGACGCGGGATGCGCCAACCCGTCGCAATTCTTGCGCGAGCCTATCGTCCCGGCTCACTTGTTGAATCCACAGTCCTGATCATCGACCACAACGTCGCCGCGGGAAGATACTTGCGACTTGCAGTTGAAGCTCGGCAGGATCTTGGCCGGTGACACGATGTTGACATTCCAACCAGCGTCGCCTGCAGGGGACACCCAGGCCCTCCACTCGCGATCGCCATACATTCTTTCGGCATAGCGCAAATCCTCAGCTATCACCTTGTTCGATATCGCAGCGCAAACCGCTCGCATTTTCGATTGGTTCACCGATGTGTCGTCGCACCTCAACCCATCAAGTTTGATATACGTGCGTTGATTGTGATCAGGCTTCTGACAGGCTGTGATGAATAAAGACAGCACCACTGCCGAAAGACAGATCTTGATCATGTCTTCTTGCGTCCTTGGATACCAGTTGACCACGACTCACGCCGCGCTGCTGCGCCGCGCCTTCTCCAGCTTCTTGCGGACCATGTCGCGCTTCAGCGGCGACAGGTAATCGACGAAGAGTTTGCCTTCAAGGTGGTCCATCTCGTGCTGGATGCAGATCGCCAGCAGGCCGTCCGCGCTCAACTCAAACAGCTGGCCGTCGCGGCCGTATGCTTTCACAGTGATCTGGTTGGCGCGGGTCACGTCGGCGAAGATCCCCGGCACCGACAGGCAGCCTTCCTGGTAGACCTGATGGCCGTCGGCCACGGTGATCTCCGGGTTGATGAACACCTGGGGCTGGTTCTTCTCTTCGCTGATGTCGATGACCATGAAGCGCTGATGCACATCCACCTGACTGGCGGCCAGGCCGATACCCGGGGCCTCGTACATGGTCTGGAACATGTCGTCGAGCAAAGTCTGGAAGGCCGGGTCGGCGATCCGGGCCGGGTCGACGGCCTGCGCTTTGGTCCGCAGGCGGGGATCGGGGAATTCGAGAATTGAGAGGAGCGTCATGTTTGTGAAGATGGGGTGGCGTCTGGGCGCGGGCAAGGGCCATTGTAGCGCCTCCAGACTTGCCAAGAGCCGGGATTTGTGGGCTATAGTGCGGTCGATGATTTGGGGAAAATCCCAAGGGGAGCAAGTAGATGGCCGTCATCCTTAAGCGCCTTTCTCACCGTCTGAAGGTGGTTGGCATCGCCGCGTTGCTGACTGTGGGGACCTTTGCGGTCGCCCAGGAGTTCCGTGGCGACCACCCCGACACGTATGTCGTCAAGCGTGGCGACACGCTGTGGGACATCGCCGGAACATTCCTCAAGCGCCCGTGGCTGTGGCCGGAAATCTGGCAGGCCAACCCGCAGATCGCGAATCCGCACCTGATCTACCCGGGCGACGTGATCAGTCTGGCCTACCTCGACCGCATCGGGGTGCAGCCGGGTCCGCGCACCGAGGCGCCGATCAACGCGATCTCGCTGTCCGACATCGAGGCCTACCTCCGCGATCTGCGCGTGGTCGACAGCTTCAAGGAGCTGCCCTACGTGGTCGGCCAGGAAGAGGACATCTCCCGCTCGGTCCGCGGTCACATGGCCTACGTCCGCGGCCTGGAAGGCGCCCAGCTCGGTCAGCGTTATGCCGTGGTCCGCCCGACCGTGCGCTATGCGCGGATCGACAGGCGCAAGTGCTGTGACATGCTGAGCCGCAACGACTACGACTTCCGCGGTGGTCGCATCCCGGGCTTCGGAACCACCTGGAGCGAAACCGCCGGCAACGAGGTCGGTGGCGAAGAACTGGGGCACGAGCTGCTCAAGGTCAATGCCGGCAGCGTCACCCGGCTGATGGAAGGCGATGTCGAGACCACCACGCTGACGTTGGACGACGCCAATGTGGAAGTCCGCGTCGGCGATCGCATCATCCCGGTCGATGCGCAGCCCTACGATCTGCAGTTCTTCCCGCATCCACCGAAGCAGCCCCTCGATGAGAACAAGGCGCGCGTCCTCGGGGTGGCCAATTCGATGACCAGCAGCGGCCCGCGCGATGTGGTCGCCCTGTCGGTCGGCGCGCAGGACGGCATCGACAACGGTACCGTGCTGTCGCTCTGGCGCCAGGGCACCAACACCGTGGATCGCGTCGATGTCGATTACTGGCGCGGCGACGAAACCGTCGGCAAAGGTGCGCGCGTACAGCTGCCGGATGAATTCTCCGGCCACGTGATGGTCTTCCGCACCTTCGACAAGGTCAGTTATGGTCTGGTGATGAGGAGCATCAAACCCAGCCGCGTGGGCTATCGCGTAAAGCACCCCGACGCGAAGTGATCCGGATGGCCTGAGTCAGCCACCACGGGTGGATCAGGATTTCCTTACAGTACGATGCGACGGCGCCTGACGGCGCCGTCGTCGTCTGCGGGCTACGGTAGCGGCATGAACGAGATCGATGCCGATACCGATGCGCTGCTCGCGCTGACCTTGTCCGGAGGCGCTTCCGCACCGCGCCGTGCCCTGCTGGAAACATGCGGCTCAGCCGCCGCGGTGCGCGCGTTGCCGCGCCAGCGCTGGCGCGAGGCCGGGTTGGAAATGGCGCAGATCCGTGCCCTGGAAGGCGATCCTGGAACCTTGGCGCCGGCGCTGCTGGCGCGCTGCCGCGACTGGCTGCAGGCGCCCGGACACCGGCTCATCGGCTGGCAGGATGCGGACTACCCACCCTTGCTGCGCCGTATCGGCAGCGCGCCGCTGGCCCTTTTCGTGGCCGGCAATGCCGCGCTGCTGTGGCATCCGGCGGTGGCGGTGGTGGGCAGCCGCGGACCCACCGTGGGCGGGCGCGACAATGCCCGAAGCTTCTCCCGCGCGCTGGTCGCGGCCGGATTCGGCGTCACCAGTGGCCTGGCCGCAGGCGTCGACCGCGCCGCGCACGAGGCCGCCCTGGACGCCGCCGGGGTCACCATCGCCGTCCTCGGGACCGGGCCCGACGTGCCGTATCCGCAAGGTCACGCCGCGCTGCTGGCACGCGTCGCCGCTGCCGGCGCGGTGGTCAGCGAGCACCCGCCGGGGACAGCCGCCCGCCGCGAGCATTTCCCCAGCCGCAACCGCATCCTCGCCGGCCTGACCCTGGGCACCCTGGTGATCGAGGCCGCCAGCCGCTCCGGGGCGTTGATCACCGCCCGGCTGGCGGCCGACGCCGGGCGGGAGGTGTTCGCGGTGCCGGGGTCGATCCACAACCCGATGGCCCGGGGCTGTCATCGGCTGATCCGCGACGGCGCCGCACTGGTCGAGTCCGCCGATGAGGTGATCGCCGCGCTGGGATCGTGGGCGGGCGCGCTGCGCGGCGACCTGCAGCGCCGTCTGGGCGGCGACCTGCCGGGGGGCCGCCAGGCGCGGTTGGCGCTGCCGGAGCCGGACGGGAGACAAGACCCCACCTACCACCGGTTGTGGCAGGCGCTCGGCCACGACCCAAGCGATATGGATCAACTGGCCGAGCGCACTGGATTGACGGCCGCAGCCCTGTCCTCCATGCTGCTGCACATGGAATTGCAGGGCCGGGTCGCGGTCGAACATGGCCGTTACAGCCGTCGCTAGGGCCGATCGGGTCAGCGCCTTTTCAACCGGCGCATGCTCGACAGGCACATCGCGAAGCACCTGCGCATCCATCCTTTCCAGTGCGCCGAGGGCGCAAGTCAGGGGACATGAAAGAAAGTATTCTCGATGTGCTGCTCTATCTTTTCGAGCACTACATCGCCAACGACGCGGACCTGGCCAGGGACCGCGACTCCCTGCAGAACAGTCTCTTGCAGGCCGGCTTCAGTCCCGCCGAGATCCACAAGGCCTTCGATTGGCTGGACGGCTTGGCCGCTCGCCGCCCGGGCCCTGCCGTGCCGCGCGCGGACGGCCCCACCCGCATTTATTTCGGCCCCGAACTCGACAAGCTCGATGTCGAATGCCGCGGCTTCCTGATGTTCCTGGAGCAACAGGGCATCCTCGACGCCAACCAGCGCGAGCTGGTGCTCGACCGCGCAATGGCGCTCGATCAGGATGAACTGGATCTCGACGACCTCAAGTGGGTCGTGCTGATGGTGCTGTTCAACCAGCCCGGGTCGGAAGCCGCCTACGCGTGGATGGAGACGCAGATGTTCGAGGACGACGGCGAGCTGGTGCATTGACGCGCCGCAGTACCGAAGACGCCACAAGACGTGAGACTGCGTTCGGAAGAGGCCCGCGCTGGGGAGCGCGTGCCCGTCGGCGCGACGGGCACCATCCGGGCGAATAGCCGGATGCACGGCCGGACATGCAGCCGGGCAAACAACCGGACAAACAACATGGGGACGACATGACCGATTGGTACTACCACGAACCCGGGCAGGGCCGCGTCGGGCCGCTCAGCGCCGACGACATGCGCCAACGCTACCGCGATCGGCGGATCGCGCGCGACACGCTGGCCTGGCACGAGGGGCTGCGCGAATGGCAGCCGGTGGAACGGCTGATGGAAGAGCTCGGCCTGAGCGGCGTGCAGCCCGATGCGTCGCTGCCGCCACCGGTCCCGCTGCGTCCGGCCGCCGCCACCGCGTCCCACGCCGGGCCGATGCGTGCCGCCGCCGCGCCGCCGCCATCGAACCGTGTCGGCTGCATCATCGCGGCGATCGTGGTCGGCATCGTGGGTCTGGTGGTGCTGGCGATTCTGGCCGCCATCGCGCTGCCTGCCTACCAGGGCTATGTCGAGCGTTCCAAAGCGGCGCAAAGCGGCCGCGCCACGCAGCCCGTGCAGCCCCCCGCACCGACGGTGCAGCCCAGGGTCTATCGCTTCGACGCCGAGCGAATGGCGCAGACCGATTCGCTGGCGCGCGAACTGGTCACCGCCGCAATGCGCGAGTTCTATGCCGCCAACGGCAACACCTGCCCCGACACCTACGAATTCGAAAAGATGATGGTGCGCTACCCGCGCTACCAGGGCAGCGATGAGGACGGCTGGTTCGGCATCGACCCGGCGCGCCCGCAGAGCGGGCAGTGCGGCTACGAAGTGCGTTTTTACGGCCTCGGCCCCGAGGTGCTGGACAAGACCGTGCAGTACGACGTGAACATCGCTGGCGAGGAAGTCGCCATCTATTGCCGCAACAACACGATTCCGGCCGGGTACGCCCCGCCGCGCTGCGCCGGCTGATCGGGAGCCCCCATGTCCGTACCGCCCCCGCTTCCACCAGATGATTCGTATAGGCCACGCTCTAAACCTGAGACGGTCGGACTTGTAATCATCTCGCTGATCTTTGGGTTTCTGGTAGTTGCCGGCATGATCTGGCTGGCCCTGACCGTGTTCGGCTGGGCCCTTGCTGGCGGTGGCGGTGCCGGAGGTAATTGATCGACATCAATGCTGTGCGTGCCGCAAAAAACTCAGCTATCTGGAAAGCGTCTCCGTTGTCTGTCAATAGGATTCCAAACCCAAGATCATGTCCATACCACCCCCGCTTCCCCACGACCCGTCACGCAATGAGCCGATGACCGACGCCTTCAGCTACCAAGGCGCGCCGCCGCCGTCCGCGCCGCCGCCGAGACACGGCATGTCAGGCTGCGCCATCGCGGCCATCATCGGCGCAGTGCTGATGGTGCTGGGCGTGGTCGTGGCAAGCATACTCGCGGCCATCGCGGTTCCCGCATACCAGGACTACGTCACGAAGTCGCGCGTGGTCGAAGCGGCCCGGGTCGTGCAGACGCTTGAAGCCAGAATCGACGAGCTGCAGACGCAGACCGGTCAGTGCCCGGATGCCACCGCGATCGGCTACGGCGACGATGCGGTACTCGAACTCGGAGGTGTCGAAGGCGTCTCCGGCGGCGACCGCGCGCGGCTGACGGTCGGCAGTCTCGACAACGGACACTGCGCGGTGGAACTGCGATTCGAGAACATCAACCCTGCGGTCGACGGTCGGACCATCGTATTCGAATCGACCCGGAACGGCTGGACCTGCGACGGCGGCGACCTGGCCGCAAAGTATCGGCCCGCCTCCTGCGCGATGCCCGACTCTTCTCCCTGAAAGATGGATACACGACCATGACCGAGTGGTACTACAGCGACGCGCAGCGTACGCAACACGGCCCGGTGAGCGCCGCCGACCTCGCCGCCATGCACACCAGAGGCCTGCTTCCGCCCGAGACCCTGGTCTGGCGCGAAGGCATGTCCGACTGGAAGCCATGGCGCGACATGATCCGCGACGTGATCGCCGGCGACGCACCCGAGGATCCGCGCGCCGAAGCCATGATCCAGGCGGCCGAAGCGGCGCCCGACGACGGCGCGTATCGGCCGTACGCGATCGCCGAACCCTCGCCCTACGCACCGCCGAAAGCCAGGGTGGAAGACGCCCAGGGCGTCGTGGTCGGCGGTCGGGTGGTCTACGCCGGGCTGTGGAAGCGCTTCGCGGCCAGCTTCATCGACAATTTCGTGACTACCGCGATCTCATACGCCGCGTTGATCCCGTTCGGTCTGCTCTTCGGCATCAGCGCTGCGGGTATGGCCAACAGCGGTGCCGACCCGTTCGCCGACACCGCCGGAATCGCGATGATGGGCGTGATGTACCTGATCATGCTGCTGCTGCCGGCGGTCTACTTCGGTTGGATGCATGCATCCTCGAATCAGGCCAGTCTTGGCAAGATGGCGGTGACGGTCAAAGTGGTGCGCGGCGATGGCCAGCGGATCAGCTTCTGGCGCGGTTTCCTGCGCTACGTGGCCTACATGCTGTTCGTACTGCTCACCTGCGGGCTGGGCGTGCTGATTTCCGGGCTGATGACCGCCTTCACCGAGCGCAAACAGGCGCTGCACGACATGATCTGCGACACGCTGGTGGTCGACAAGTGGGCTTATACCGAGCACCCGGAGTGGCAGCGCGAAGAGCTGGGCACGGTCACCGTGGTCATCCTGGTGCTGGCGGGCGCGATGATCCTTGGCGTGATCGCGCTGTATGCGGTCCTCGGTGCGGTGATGCTGGGCAGCATGCGCTGAGGCGCTGCCGGCGCAACGGACCGGCCCGCGCCTGTTGCGGCCGGGTGGAATGCACGACGGCAGCCCCGGCGGAGCGTCCGCGAAGGCCACCGGTGGACGCTGCCGCTTGACACGGGCGGCCTGGACATGACACCACTAAAAAAGAGAACTGACCGAACGCCCGGGCTTCCCCCGGGCGTCGGCTTCTGGTCTGACGCCTGAAAGCGTCCGCCCAGCGGTGCCGGCCGACGCCGGCGCGCCCCCCTTTGGATTACCGCCCCCCATGGCCAAGAACCTCCTCATCGTCGAATCGCCCGCCAAGGCCAAGACGATCAACAAGTACCTCGGCAAGGACTTCCACGTCCTCGCCTCCTATGGTCACGTCCGCGACCTGGTGCCCAAAGAAGGCGCCGTGGACCCGACCCAGAACTTCGCCATGCGCTACGAGCTGATCGAGAAGAACGAGAAGCACGTCGAGGCCATCGCCAAAGCCGCCAAGGCCGCCCAGCATCTCTATCTCGCAACCGACCCGGATCGCGAGGGCGAGGCGATCAGCTGGCATATCGCCGAGATCCTGAAGGAACGCGGCCTGCTCAAGGACCGCACCCTGGAGCGCGTTGTCTTCACCGAGATCACGCCGCGCGCGATCAAGGAGGCCATGGCCAAGCCGCGCGCGATCGCCGGCAACCTGGTCGATGCCCAGCAGGCGCGCCGCGCGCTCGATTACCTGGTCGGCTTCAACCTATCGCCGGTGCTGTGGCGCAAAGTCCAGCGCGGCCTGTCCGCCGGCCGCGTGCAGTCGCCGGCGTTGCGCATGATCGTGGAGCGCGAAGAAGAGATCGAAGCCTTCATCGCCCGCGAATACTGGACGGTCGAGGCCGAGTGCGCGCATCCGACGCAGGCGTTCACCGCCAAGCTCAACAAACTCGACGGCAAGAAGTTCGAGCAGTTCACGGTCACCGACGGCGATACCGCCGAAGCGGCGCGCAAGCGCATCGTCACTGCGGCCAATGGCGTGCTGCAGGTCACCGACGTGGTCAGCAAGGAGCGCAAGCGCCGGCCGTCGCCGCCGTTCACCACATCGACGCTGCAGCAGGAAGCCTCGCGCAAGCTCGGCTTCACCACCAAGCGCACCATGCAGGTCGCGCAGAAGCTCTACGAGGGCGTGGCCATCGGCGAAGAAGGCGCGGTCGGCCTGATCAGCTATATGCGTACCGACTCGGTGAGTCTGTCGGCCGAAGCGCTGAGCGAACTGCGCGATGTGATCGCACGTGATTTCGGCACCAAGGCGCTGCCCGACAAGCCGAATTTGTACCAGACCAAATCCAAGAACGCGCAGGAAGCGCACGAAGCGGTGC
>JBIITV010000047.1:0-31083 GCA_044340325.1 Lysobacteraceae bacterium | reverse complement strand
GGAAGCGCGCGGTCGCCTCGCAGATGGTGCCGGCCACGCTCAACACCGTATCGGTGGATCTGGCCGCAGGCAGCGAGCACAGCTTCCGCGCCAGTGGAACCACGGTGGTCGATCCGGGCTTCCTCGCCGTCTACGAAGAAGGCAAGGATCAGAAAAACGACGACGACGACGAAGGCCGGAAGCTGCCGCTGATGAAAACCGGCGACCGCATTCCGCTGGACCGTATCCACACCGACCAGCATTTCACCCAGCCACCGCCGCGCTTCACCGAAGCGGCGCTGGTCAAAACGCTTGAGGAATACGGCATCGGCCGACCGTCGACCTATTCGTCGATCATCCAGACCCTGCTGTTCCGCAAGTACGTGGAAATGGAAGGCCGCAGCTTCCGTCCGAGCGACGTCGGCCGTGCGGTCAGCAATTTCCTCAGTGGGCACTTCACCCGCTATGTCGATTACGACTTCACCGCCAAGCTCGAAGACGAGCTGGACGAGGTGAGCCGCGGCGAAAAGGACTGGATCCCGCTGATGGAGCGCTTCTGGGGCCCGTTCAAGGAGCTGGTCGATGCCAAGACCGAGTCCGTCGACCGCAGCGAAGCCACCGGCGCGCGCGAACTCGGCGTGGATCCGAAATCCGGCAAGCCGGTCAGCGTGCGCCTCGGCCGCTATGGACCCTATGCGCAGATCGGCACTGCCGACGACGAAGACAAACCGACTTTCGCCAGCCTGCGGCCCGGCCAGAGCATGCACACGATCACGCTGGAGAACGCGCTGGAGCTGTTCCGGCTGCCGCGCAAACTCGGCGAGCACAACGGTGAAGAAGTCAGTGTCGGTGTCGGCCGTTTCGGGCCCTTCGCCAAGCGCGGCAGCGTCTATGCGTCGCTGAAGAAGGAAGACGACCCGTACACCATCGATCTGGCGCGCGCGCTGTTCCTGATCGAAGAAAAAGAAGAGATCGCCCGCAACCGCATCATCAAATCCTTCCCGGGCAGCGACATCGAAGTGCTCAATGGCCGCTACGGCCCGTACCTCAGCGACGGCAAGCTCAACGGCAAGATTCCCAAAGACCGCGAGCCCGCATCGCTGACCCTGGCCGAAGCGACCGAGCTGATGGAAACCACCGGCAAACCGATGCGCAAAGGCTTCGGCGCGAAAAAAGCTGCGGCAAAGAAAGCCGTCGCCAAGAAGGCCGCGAGCAGAAAACCCGCCGAACCCAAGGCGAAGGTCGACAAACCGGCCACCGCCAAAAAAACGCCCGCGAAGAAAACCACGAAAAAAGCGGTCAAGAAAACAACGGCGAAGGCAGCGGCGAAACGCGTTCCGCTCTACGACCATCCCGTGCCCGCCAAATCGCTGTTGACCGCCAACACCAGCGCCAAAGTCGGCATCAAACGGGTGATCAAGAAGCAGACCGACGACGCGCCGTTCTGATCGCGCAGGGCGCTCGGCATGAGGTGCCGGGCGCCCTGCTGAACCCCGGCGAACATCCCGTCCCGGCGGTGCTTCCCATCACCGGCCGGGCGACGCAAGATGCGGGCATGCGTACGGCCCCGCTCACTGCGTTCCCCCTGTTCGCCCTGGCGATGGCATCCGCCATCGCCGCGCCGCCCGCAGACGCGGACAATGGCGTCACCATCTATCGCTGCACCGATGCCAAAGGCCGGCTGACCCTTCGCGATTCGCCCTGCAACAAGGGCGAGCGACAGGAATCCCGCAACATGTTGCGGCCGAAAGACGCACCGCCGCGCCCTGCGCAGCCTGCGCCTGCGCCGGCCAGCGTCGCGATGGCACCACTGCCGCCGCAGGTCATCGTCATCAACAGCCCTCGGCCGCTGTACGAATGCGTCGCAGCCGACAACGACCGGTATCTCAGCGACACTCCCGAAGGTCGTGCACGCTGGGTGCCGCTGTGGCCTGTGGCGTACCCGATCACCGCGCAGGTTCCGGCCTACCCGCCTGGCCAGCTGAATGTCCGGGTCGACAATGGCCGCGTCAGTGGGAATTACCAGAGCGGCGGCGGCAGAGTCCTGGTGCCGACGTATGCCGAGTCGGGCGGCGGGACCTGGGTGCGCGATCCCTGCTATGCGCTGCCGCAGATCGAAGTCTGCGCGCGTCTGCGCGATCAGCGCGATACGCTGCGGCGCCGCTACACCATTGCCCAGCCTTCCGAGCGCGCCGTGCTCGGCCGCGAGGAACGCAGCATCGGCGCCCGCCTCTCACAGGATTGCCGCTGAGTCATGACATCGATCCGAACGTCCGTGCTGACTGTCATATTGTCCGCAGCGGCCCTGTGCTCGCCCGCACGCGCGCAGACCGGGATGACGATCTATCGCTGCGTCGACCCCGGCGGCGCGGTGACACTCCAGAACGATGTGCCTTGCCCGAAAGGCAGCCAGCAGTCGGTGCGCCAAGTCGGCACGCTGCCGATCCTGCCGGCGCCGCCACCCGGGGTCATCAAGCCGGCACCCAAACCCCAGGCCGTCGCCGCACCACCGCCAGCCGCTGCACCGGCACCGGCACCGATGGTACGTACGGCACCTCCAGCGCTGTTCCAGTGCCGGACCTGGGACGATCGCGAGTACTTCGGCGACACCGCCGAACCGCCGGCCAGCTGCGTGCCCGTGGAATCCGTAGGCATCGATGGTACATCCCGGCTGGCGGCCGGCAACACCTGCGAAATGCGCCGTGACGCGTGCACAGCCGTTCCCGCCGAGATGTTGTGCGCGACATGGAAAAAACGCACGGATGAAGCCGAATTCCGCTGGAAGTTCGGCGGCAGCCGCGACGACGACCGCAAGGCCGAATTCAACCGTGTCGCCAAGGTCTATCGCGAGAGCACCTGCGTCCGCGATTGAGATGTGCCTACCCTCGCTGTTTTCGTTCGCCGATCGAGGATCGACGCGCAGCGAATCAAGATTTCCGGCGAGATGTTTCTCTGATCGCTGCGCCGCGAATGCATTGAAAAAAACGAGGGGGCCGATGCCCCCTCGCCGCATGCCGATATTGCGGTCGATGCGCTCAGCGTTGACAAAAGGGATATGCATCGGCGGTGGCCGAACCGGCACTGTTGGTTATAGTGACCGTGATCTTGATCGTGAAACTTCCCAGCGTTCCGCACACACCCGAACACGTGCTTCCGGTGCAGGAACCAGAAAAGCCCCCTGACCAGGAGAAGGTCGGCGTTGGCGTCGCCGGGGTGTAGCCCACGCTGCAAAAACCGCCCCCTGTACCCGAGCAGGACAGGCTGCTGATCACCGGCGGGCTGATGCAGCCCGGAAATTTGAAATCGGCGATACGGGTCTGCCAACTGCCGCTCGGGCGGTACATGCCCACGAACCAGAAGGTGCAGTCGTCGACCGGGTCCACGGTCATCTGGTAGTAATCGCCCCAGCGGCCGGAGGTTTCGGCAGCGGCGCCCGTGGCTACTTCGGTTTCGCCCAGCGTCATCACACCCAGCGGGTCGGCTGCGTTGCGACCGGTGTAGCGCAGAGACGGGAACTTGGTCGTGGCACTGGTCTTGGTGATGTTGTAGCCCATGCCGATGTTGCCGAACTTGTCCATCGCGATCGTACCCATCAGGTGATGGGTGTTGGTGTCGCCCGGACTGAACGTGCCTTCCTGATGCAGGGTCCAGCCGCCGGCGCCGACGCGGCGCAGCTCGAACCAGCGCACGCCGGAATCAACCACGGTGCCGGTGCGCGCCGGATTCTGGTTGGTGGCGAGCGTGCCAGTGATCGATTCATGGGTGCCGAAATTGCGATAGCTCAGCTGGTTGAGCAGCACTTCGCGGATCGGGTCGAGGCGCGAGGTGGAACCCGGCTGCGGCACGACGTCGAGGGTCGAGTAATCGCGGAACCAGCTGTTGAACTCGGTGATCGCGACGCGAGGCAGCGTGGTGATGTTGCTGTTCGCTGGCGTGTTCCAGTCGAGATTCAGCTCATACAGCTCGATGAAATCCTGGGTGCCGTTGGCGCCGGCGCCGGCATGGGCTTCGTCGTCGTTGTGACGGGCGAGGATCTGCTTGCGGCCCGCAGGCGCTGCGGTGGTGCCGTAGAAGGTTGACGGGGTCAGGAGATGGAAGCCGTAACCCGCCAGATTCGGCACGCTATTGAAACGCTGCGGCGGACGCGCGGTTGCGCCGGTGAGCATGTTCGCGCGATCGAACGCATAGATTTCGGTGCCGGCCTGACTGCCTTCATTGGTGCCGCAGACGTAGGCGTCGTTCCACACGCCGCAGTGCGGGTAATCCGGCAACACCGGCGTCGCGTAGCGGTAGAACCACCAACCGCCGGTGACCGGGTTGGAGGTCTTGGAAACATAGGTACACAGTCCGGCGTCGTCCATGGTCAGCATGAACCAGCGGCCGGCCTGGCGGTCGTAGTGAACCAGCGGATCGCCGCGATCGGCGGTACAGGCATTGCCGGCTGGGGCCAGCGAGCCGAAGGTCGTTGGGCCGGCGACAAGGTTTCCGGCCTTGTCGTACACCTTGAAGTGCGTTCCAGAACCACCGCTGTTGACCGCGTAGATGACATGGCTGGCGCCGACTTCCACCACCGGGTCGCCGGGACTGACGCCGGTATTGGGGTTGTTGATGCTGACGCGCGCGCCGCCAGCGGTCTTGCTGCGCGCGCTGGCCGGCACCTTGTCGTCGAAGATGCGCTGTAGTTCGTTCAAGCGGTCAGTCGCAGTGCGCTTGCTCGCCGGCGCATGCGGCAACTTGCTGCCGATCGGTGTGTATTGACGGCGATGCGCTTCACGGACCGTCATGCCCGGTTTCCACTCGGTCGCTTTGGGCAATTTGCGCAGGTCGACGTTGATGGAATGCGCAGTAACGGGCATGCCTACCTGGGGCGGGCCCGACTTGACGTTGCGATCCGCGTTCGATGGCGCCGCAATGGCGATGCAGGGCAGCAACAGCGTCATTGCTGCCAGTTTCAATGCACGTGAGAAACGTGTCGATGTCATCCGATGCATATCGATTCCTTTTCCTTGTGGTCGTTTCGATGGGACCTCGATGTGGCGCGCACAAAAAACCGTGCCCGTTCGCCGCAGCGACCGAGAACGGCACAGGAAATTGATTGAGAAGGACCATTCCATGGCCATGCGCCGCAGACAGCGGCGCGCTCGATTCGCATAGGCAACATAGCCAATCGAGCGGACAGCTTCAAATTGAGGCGACGGGCGGAAGCTTCAGCCCAGAGCGCCGTATGTCGTTTGCGGCAAGACTATGACCCACGTCCCGAAACATGGGTGGTGGTCGGTGATACTTGTTCGACAACGTGCCCAGCGCTGCGCCGACAGCGCTCATTGAGCGACCGCGCCAGTCTGTTTCATCCATCGTTTTTCTCAATCGGTATCGAGCGCAGCGCGCAATGCCTTCGAAGCTTTCGGGCGCAGTGCGGCGCGCGGGTCGGTCATCGTGACGCCCGCCCGTTTCGCAGTGGCTTTCCTGCCGCGCGCCCTGGGCGTCGCACCCACGCCGCCAGCCGCGAGAAACGCCTCGCGCACCGTCTCATCGGTGGCGACGTAGAACACGATCTCATCGATCAGACTCGGCGGCGGTAGCGTCGTCTGTGCCGAACGCGCACTGCGACGGGCACCCGCACCGTACATCTTCATCGCAGCAGCGGCCAATTGCTTCGGCGACAACTCGGGCAGATACGGCTGCAGCCGCGTCCAATCGGACGCTGCCGATGTGCGGGTAGGCGCCCGCTGCGCGCTGCGCACCGCAGCGCCACCGAACGCCGGCAGGGTCGCGTCGAGCAGACCCGGGGCATCGAGGATGCCCGGGCCGTAACGCAGGGTGTTCCAACCCGCCACGCTGCGGCAGTGCGTCTTCATCAGATCCGCAAACACCGACGCCAGTCGGCCGCCGTAACGCGTGCGCAGCGCCGCTGTGCCGTGTCGCTGCAGCCACAGCGCGCAGACGCCGGCGGCGGTCGCGGTCGCGTACGACGTGCCCGAACTGCGCTGAGTGTCGAATTGCAGCGCGCCGTTTTTCTTGAAGGCGTAAGCGCGCCACACCGATTCGCCCGGCGCGGTGATGTCGACCGCCGCGCCCGATGCCGAACCGCTCCACGGTCGGGTGTCGGCGTTGCTCGCGGCAACCGCGATCACGTTGTCCAGCAATGCCGGGAAGATCACCATCTTGGTATGGTTGCCGGCGGCGGAGAACAGGATCATGCCCTCGGCGACCAGCTGGTCGACCGCACGCGACAGCGAGCGCCCCGCCCATGGCCCGCCCAGGCTCATCGACACCACATGACACCCGCGATCGCGCGCGCGATACAGCGCCTGCACGACGTTGCTGAAGTTGAAATGGATGACCGAGCCCGACACCCGCATCGGCACCAGTTCGGCGCCGGGCGCGATCCCATGCAGATCCGGCGCCGCGCCGCTGAAGATCACGCTGCCGGTGGCGGTGCCGTGCCCGGGGAAGCGTCCGGTCATCTGGTCGCGCGGATCGGCATCGTCTTCGACGAAATCGTAGCCGTCGGCGATCCGCAGCCGCGGCCCCGCGATCTGCGGGTGCGCGGTATAGCCGGTGTCGGGATGACCCACGCGCACGCCGGCGCCAGTCACGCCGAACTGCGTGCGCGCAACGCCCGCGCCGACGGCTTGCATCGACCAGTCGCGGGGCTCGGAACCGGGCAGATGGGTATCGCCCCCGCCGCTGCTGGCGCGAACGCCAACCGGCGATGGCGCGGGCGGCACGCTGTAGCCCACCGCAGGTTCGCAGTCGGCCACCAGCGGATGCTGCAGCAGCGCATGCACGGCGTTCCAGGTCCGGGCGATGCTGATGCGATTGCCCGGAGCGAAGGCGACCAGCACGTCGCTGGCGCCCTCGCCGAGCGGATCTGCGGTCGATTGCGCCGTGGTGAGCGCCGCAAACTCGGGGACTTCCGCGCGCAGACGCGCGAGGATCCCCTCGCGCGAGGAGGCCGGCAGCGCTTCGCCGAGATCGAGGATGATGCCGCGCACGTCGTACTTCGGCGACGCTGGTTTCGGCAGCGATGCCGCCGCCGATGACCGCTTGGACGCCGATGACCGCGGCGACTGTTTTTTTGCGGACGCTGCCCGCTTCGAAGCCGTTGTCTTGTGCGTCGCCATTGGCGTGCTCCCTGCGTGTTGTCGGCGATGGGTCGGGGGATGCCACAGCATACCCCCGGCATTTCGACGCCCGGCATCACATGAGGTGCTTTCGCACGGCAGACGGCGTACCGCTACTGGCGTTCATCGCAAGCACTGCAGACCGATCGCTTCAGTGATGCCCGCTGCTGACCGCGCCGCCCTGGCCATCTGGCAGCAGCACGCGCACGTTCTGCATCATCCCCTGGTCTTCGTGATCGAGGATGTGGCAGTGCAGCACGTATTCGCCGATGTAACGCTGATAGCGCGTGCGCACATACAGCGTGTAGCCGCCCTTGACGAACAGCGTGTCTTTCCAGATGCCTTTCGTGCCTTCGTACTCGGTATCGCCGCTGCCGGGCACGCTCACGTCCACGCCCTGCGCGTTGAGGATCCGCGACACCTGGAACGGGTTGACGTGGATGTGGAAGGGATGGCTGCCCGCTGCCGAGGTCAGGGTCCATTCTTCGACGTTGCCAAGGATCAGATCGCGGGCAGTCGCGGGGTCGTATGATTTGCCGTTGACCATGAATTTGCCGCCGGCGATGTTGAACTCGACCTTCTGCCCGCTGTTCGGCGTGAGCTCGCCATCGGTGATCGTGGCATGCGGCAGGAACGCATCCAGGCGCAGGTCGCGCGCCAAGTCGTCCATCACTTTCTGCCGCACATCGGCCGGCATCCATTGCCGCGCGGCGATCATCAGCTGTCGGGTCAGATACGCGGTGGGGTCATTGCCTGCCGGCGCACCGGAGGCGACCGACACCGTGCCCAGCAGGCGCCGGCTTTCGGCTTCGCCGGACACCGAACCGTCGGCAGGGATGCTGCCGTCGATCACGCAGTATTCGCCCGCCGCCGGGAACACCATCAACAGATCGCTGCGATAGCCCGGCTGCAGGATGGTCTGGCTCTTGCGGATCGCCTGGCCGTGGGTCAGGCCGTCGCTGGCGATTTCGAACTGGGTCAGCGGCGCGCCCACGCAGTTCTGCGAAATCCATTCCGAGTGCTTGGCGAGGCTGCGCAGCGATGCCGGTTTCGCCGACCTGCGCATCGGGATGAACTGCAGATTGATCGAATCGCGGATGCCAGCGTGGATATTGCGCCAGCGCTCGACGCGACCGGCCACCGCATCCGGGAAGCGCGGCATGATCTGGCCGTTGATGCTGGTGTAGCGGCCCGACGGTCCCCACACGCCGAAGCCCAGCTGATCGTAGTTTTCGATCGTGCCCACATCGTCCGGGCCACAGGCCCAGGTGCCGTCGGGATTCTTCTTGATCGGCGACTTGGGGTCGTTCGGGTTTTCGCGGCAGGCATACGCCACCTGCTGGAACAGCACTACGCGCTCCTTGAACGCGGTGCCGGTTTCGTCGCGCAACAAGGTGTCGATATCGCCGTTGCTGACCGGCGTCGGCGCGCGATCGCCGTGGATGATCAACGCGCCGGCCATGCCGCTGGACACCTGCAGCGCGGTGGAGCCGTGCTGATGCGGGTGATACCAGAAGGTGCCCGCCGGATGGGTCGCCGGAATGTTGTATTCGTACTCGAACGACACCTTGGGACGGATGGTGATCAGCACGTTGTCGCTGTTGCCGCTGGGGCTCACCCACAGCCCGTGCGAATGCAGATTCGTCGAATTGAAACAGTGCGGGGTATTGATGTCGGGCGGCTTGCAGTTCGGCTGTACCTCCAGTTCGTTGTTCAGCCCGACCCGCACCGTTTCGCCCGGCCGGGTGCGGATGGTCGGCGCGACGAACGGCGTGAACGGGTTTGCCGGAGCACCCTCGGCGACGTAGCTGCGCAGACGTACGCGGTCGAAGCGCTGGCTTGCGGGGTTGTAGATCCGCCCGTCGGTGAGACGGATGTTGAGCAGCGGGTCCTTGTCCGTCGGCGGCGGCGGGGCGGCCGACAGGCGCATGCTTTTCAGCAGACGTGGGCCTGCCGCCGGCTGTGCGCGCTGCATCGGCACCAGCACCGGATCGGCGACCACACGGTCGGCGGGCGGTTCGGCGGGGCGGTCGCCATCGGCGGCGAAGCCGGGCGCGGCGACCAGTAGTGCGAGTGCCAGCACGCTGGCGCTGCCGGCAACGGAAGATCTGGACGGGAATGAAAGCTGTTGCATGACGGATCTCCTTGTCTGAGCGTATGGAACGACGCGAGCGCGCGCCCGTAGGGCCGTACTTCCCTTGAATTTTATGGATGCCCCCTGGTGTCGCGGATGACAGGGCTCCCCGCCCTGTGCGAGCCCACGATACGCGCATTTTCCGAACGCCGCGCAGGTCAGTGCACTGCGCGATTTTGTGGATACCCCTTGTGAATTCGCATTGCTTGACTGCGATGCGAAGTGGCCCGGCATAAAGCCGCCATCGAGATGGATCCTGCGGAAACTTCGCTTGAGCGTCTTCCGGGCGATATCGCGGCATGCGACTGTCGCAACGGCCGCATCACCAGCGCAGCGTGCTCCGCGCGATGACGCGACCCAGCCTGGCGTGCAGTGCGTAGGCGTCTGCGGCAGGCAGGAAACGCAGCCGCAGCGGTTCGCCCATCGCGTTGCCTCCGGCGATGTCCAGCAGCAGGGTCGCCATGCCGAGACGGCGCTCGAGCGGCGATTGGCCGACGCGGATCGCCTGCAGCTTGTCGATTTCGGCGAACCGCCACTTGCGGTTCCACCAGCCGCTGCGGATCGCGATCAGGGTGTCGTCGATCGCATAACCGGCGTGGCGCGCGTCCTGCCACGAGATGTACGCCGCCCAAGGCACCCACAGCGCCACCAGCGTCGCCCCGAGCACGCCGAATTTGTACCAGCCCAGCAGAGCGAACGGGAGAGTGGAGAGCAGGCGGGGGATGAACAGCCGCCAGCCGGTGAGGCTGTGCAGTGGCCGCCATTCGACGATCGGCCAGCGGATCCGCGGCGCGAGCCGCCGGATCAGCTCGTCGCAGCGCTCCGGCAGCGCGACCGGCGCGATCTCGCGCAGCGATCGCGGCTGTCCCTGTGAGCCGTTGTCGAGCACCGCCGTGCTCACTTCCAGCGTGCGCCTGCGGAACAGCCGGTGCAGCATGCCTTCGCGCAGCGTCCACGACTGGATCCGCCGGCGCGGCGTGCTGGTGCGGATGCGGGTCAACAGACCGCGTTCCAGCGTCAGCCGCCGACCGTGCTCCTCAAGCCGGAAGCCGCTGTACTGCAACAGCGCGATGATCACCGAGAACAACCGGACCAGCAGCACGAAGCCGGCGATCATGGTGACGACCGCCATCACCTCGTGGCCGCGCCCGTAGGTTTCGACCACACCGAACATGCCGTAGGCCAGCGTCCTCAGGACCCCCGAAATGAGATCGGGGCTGAACTGCGAGAGCGCGGCGAGAGCGCCACCGATGACGAGCATGCCGCGATTGGAGATCAGTCCAACCCGAACGACTTCGGCGTACGACAGCGTGTGCAGCACATCGCCGGCGTCCGTCCGCGTCTCCTGCGCGCCCGTTGCGTCGACGATGCCCGCACCGTGGCGGCGGCGCACCAGCGCTTCCAGCGCCAGCGCATCATCGAGTTTCAGCACCCGCATTTCCGCTTCCGGCTTGATCCCGCCGGCCGATTCCAGCCGCACTTCGGCCACGCCGAAGATGCGGTGCAACAGCGTCTGGTGCAGACCGACGTTGTGGATCCGCGCGAACGGGATCTGGCGCAGGCTGCGCTGCAGCAGACCGCTTCGGACCTGCAGACTGTCGACACCGATGCTGTAGCGGTAGGTGTAGTACTGCCAGAGCGAGATCGCACCGATGATGCAGATCGCCACCAGCCCCCACAAATCGTTGCGGTCGCCGCGCCCGAACAGGAACAGCACCACGATCGGCACGATGAACTGCTTGAGCTGCTGGATCAGTACGAACAGCCACGACATCGGATGCAGCCGGCGTTCGATCGGCGCAGCGGCCTCCGCTGCGGAGAGGGCGTCAGGCATCGGCGTGGTCATCGTCTTCCTGGCGATCGATCTGACGGCTGAAGTGGTTGCGCAAATGCTCGGCGTCGGCGTCATCCAGCCCGGAAATGCTGACCGCATTGAGTCGCGTGCCTGCGGTATGCAGCACCAGCGAGGCCAGGCGATGCGGGCGTTCCAGCGGTCCACGCTTGATGTCCAGGTGCTGGACGCGCGATGTCGGCACGCGCGTTTCCAACTGCCACAGCCGGCCGCGACGGACCGAGAAACCGTCCGCATCGAGTTTCCAGAAGGTATAGCGATAGCGTTTGTCCGCGACCCAGACCGCGAACGAAAGCGCGACGGCCCACAACCCGCCGATCATCGGCCAGGCCCAGGCCTGCTGCAGATTCTCGTAGGCCATGATGCTGGCGACGCACATGGGAGGTACCGCGATCAGCAGCGCCACGTACAGGAATACGCGTCGCGCCCGGGCCGGGAGCATCTGCCAGTCGCTGGAGCCGGGCCAATCGGGCGTTTCACGCTCGGGTGTTTCAACCTCGGGCGTTTCGACCATTGCCGGGATGACAGTGTCGAGTGCCTCTGCAGGAGTGTCGGTCATGGTCTCGGGGCTTCCGGCCTGGCGCATGGAGACCGCGTCGTGTTCGCGTTGCGATGTCATGCGCGGCCTTCCAGATCGCGGTAGGGGTTGTGGTACGGATTCAACGATGGCTGCAGCGTGTAGCGTTTGTAGGTCCATTGATACTGGGCGGGGGCGCGGCGGGCGATGCGTTCCACCGCCGCGTTGAGTGCGGCGGTCGCGACCTGCGTATCGCTCGATGCGATCGCCTCGGGCGCCGCTTCGATCCTCAGCGCGAACGCCAGATCGCCGATCCGTTCGCAATAGGCGAACAGCACGGTCGCGCCGCTGCGCTCGGCCAGCCGCGGCAACAGCGTCATGGTGTAGGCGGGGCGGTCGAAAAACGGTGCGAATTCGCCATCGCCGCGCTTCGGCTGCTGGTCGGGAAGGATACCGACCACGCCGCCATCGCGCAGACGCTTGAACAACTGGCGGATCCCGGCGGCTTCGGCGCGAATCTGGACGACGCGATCCGCATCGTCGGCGCGCACCTGGCGCAGAAACGCTTCGCCCAGCGCCGAGTCCGGCGGCCGGTACAGAATCGCCAGCGGCGTGTGTGCGGCCAGCCACTGGTTGAGCAGTTCCCAGTTGCCGTAGTGGGGCGCGGCGACGATCACGCCCTTGCCTGCGGCGATGGCGGCGTCGAACAGCGCCACGCCCTGGGTTTCGCGGATCAAGCGCAGATTCTGCGCATGGGGCCGGGTCCACAGCCGCAGCGTTTCCAGCGCCTGCCGCGCGGTCGTGCGCAGGATCTCGCGCTGCAGCGCGTCGCGCTGTCCCGGCAACAGGTCGGGATACGCCAGTTCGAGATTGCGCTGCGCCACCCGGCTTTCGCGGCCTTCGCTGCGTTGCCACAGCCAGGCGATGCCATCGCCCAGCGTGCGCAACCAGGGCCACGGCAGGCGCCCGAAGGCACCGGCAAACAGAAACAGCAGGCGTGCGAAGAGGTCGGGCATGCAACGAGTCTATCGGCAACGGCGGCTTGCATCCCGCCGGGCATCCCGAGGATGCTGCGCCGTCGCCGCCATTCCTGCCCACGCCATGCTCGCCCTGATCCAGCGCGTTACCGAAGCCAGTGTCACGGTCGACGGCCGGATTGTGGGCGCCATCGGTCCGGGTCTGCTGGCATTGATCGGGGTGGAGCCCGGCGATGGCGCGTCCCAGGTCGCCCGGCTCGGCGACCGTCTGCTTCGCTACCGGGTCTTCGCTGACGCCGCCGGAAAGATGAATCTGTCGCTGACCGACACCGGCGGCGGCCTGCTGCTGGTCAGCCAGTTCACCCTCGCCGCCGATACCTCCTCCGGCCTCCGGCCAAGCTTCAGCACAGCGGCGACGCCTGCGGAAGCGGAACGGATCTTCGGTGAACTGGTTAATTACTGCCAGAAAAACCAGGCCAATCCCGTCGAAAAAGGCATCTTCGGAGCACACATGACCGTCAGCCTGGTGAACGATGGGCCGGTCACCTTTCTGCTGCGCGCCTGAGCCCGCAGCGGCCTGAACGCCCGGGCAGTGCGGGAGACGCGACGGCTTGAATGGGCGGTGCATGCGCACCACATCGTCCCGGTAAAGCCTCCTTTGTCGTGGTCGTATCGCACACCGACCGCTTGCTCCGATTGACACAAGACGCCGTTTTCGCCCGCCTCGGCACGCAGCCTCCTCACCGGGGCTGTTATAATTACGGGTTCACTTTCCCACGGTGGCGCCCATGGCCAACGAACGTCAGGCTCCGCAGTCCGACATCAAGCAACTGATCAGCAAGGGCCTGGAGCAGGGCTATTTGACCTATGCCGAGGTCAACGACCACCTGCCCGACGACCTTGTCGATCCGGAACAGATCGAAGACATCATCGGCATGATCAACGGCATGGGCATCGAGGTGCACGAAGTCGCGCCCGATGTCGACACCTTGCTGCTCGCCGAAGGCAGTACCGGCAATCGCGAAGTCGACGACACCGCCGCCGAAGAAGCTGCGGCGACGCTGACCGCGCTCGATGGCGAAGGCGGCCGTACCACCGACCCGGTGCGCATGTACATGCGCGAGATGGGCACGGTCGAACTGCTGACCCGCGAAGGCGAAATCGCTATCGCCAAGCGGATCGAAGAAGGCCTCACTCAGATGATGTCGGCGCTGGCCAGCTTCCCGTGGTCGGTGCAGCTGCTGCTGGAAGAATACGATCTGCACAAGGCCGGCAAGAAGCGTCTGGCCGATATCGTCGCTGGCTTCAACGACATCGAAGAACCGGTCGAAGAGATCCCGGTCGCCGAAATCGCCGAAGACGCGCTCGATGCCGTCGAAGACGAGGAAGTCGCCGAAGGCGCCGATGCCGAAACCGAAGCCGCCCCCACCGGTCCCGACCCGGCTGAAGTCGCGCGCCGCATGGAAGGCCTCGGCGCCAGCTACGTGAAGTTCCAGAAGGCCTATGCGAAGCAGGGCCCGGCCAACAAGGCCGTCGCCAAGCTGCGCGAAGAGATGGCCGAGCAGTTCATGACTCTCAAGCTGCCGCTGGCGTTGACCGACACGCTGGTCCGCAAGCTGCGCGAGGTGCTGGGCCAGATCAAGGAACACGAACGTCGCATCCTCGACCTGTCCACCCGCATCGCGCGCATGCCGCGCAAGGATTTCATCCGCGCGTGGGAAGGCAACCAGACCAATGTGGGCTGGGTCGACGAAATGCTGAAGCGCAAGCAGAAATGGTCCTCGGGCCTGCGCGACGTGAAGGAACAGGTCATCGCCGAACAGGAAGCGACCATCGCCATCGAACAGGCGCTGTACCTCAACCTCGTCGACATCAAGGACATCAGCCGCGCGATGGCCTACGGCGAAGCCAAGGCCCGCAAGGCGAAGAAGGAAATGGTCGAGGCGAATCTGCGCCTGGTCATCTCCATCGCGAAGAAGTACACCAATCGCGGCCTGCAGTTCCTCGACCTCATCCAGGAAGGCAACATCGGCCTGATGAAGGCCGTGGACAAGTTCGAATACCGCCGCGGCTACAAGTTCTCGACCTACGCCACGTGGTGGATCCGTCAGGCCATCACCCGTTCGATCGCCGATCAGGCCCGCACCATCCGCATCCCGGTGCACATGATCGAAACGATCAACAAGCTGAATCGTATTTCGAGGCAGATGCTGCAGCAGTACGGCCGAGAAGCGACGCCGGAAGAATTGGCAAAAGAAATGGACATGCCGGAAGACAAGATCCGGAAAGTCCTGAAGATCGCCAAAGAACCGATCTCGATGGAAACGCCGATCGGCGACGACGAAGACAGCCACCTCGGCGACTTCATCGAAGACACCAACGTCGAATCCCCGATCGAAAACACCACCAATATCAACCTGCAGGAAACCGTGCGCGACGTCCTCGCCGGCCTCACTCCGCGGGAAGCCAAGGTGCTGCGTATGCGCTTCGGCATCGATATGAATACGGATCACACGCTGGAGGAAGTCGGCAAGCAGTTCGACGTCACCCGCGAACGTATTCGTCAGATAGAAGCCAAGGCCCTGCGCAAACTCCGTCACCCCAGCCGCTCCGAACAGCTGCGCAGCTTCCTTGATATCGAGTAAGGAGCGCCGCCATTCGTAACGCAGAAAGAGCCCGCAACATTGCGGGCTTTTTCATTGTTGCGTGGCGCCGATATGCAGGGTCAGCAGGCTCACACGATGCCATCCCTGCCCGGGACCCGTCATCCTGAGCCGACGGCGAGAGGATCTGCTTTACGATCCAACCAGAGCCCCGAAGCGCATCTGTTTCTTTGTTAACATCGCAGCCACGGGCCTATAGCTCAATGGTTAGAGCAGAGGACTCATAATCCTTTGGTTCCAGGTTCGAGTCCTGGTGGGCCCACCATACAGACCTCCGGCAACGTCCCAAGACACCCCAAGATGCACGCCAAACCCCGGTATATCCGGGGTTTTTTGTTTCCAAACGTCCGGCCTGTCCTATTGCATCCCGGCGAAAAGTGAGTGGGTCTGTGAGTAAGAGGGCGACACATCCCCGGCCTTACTCACTTTCGGCTTACTCACATGCTCACCGATACCAAGCTGCGCAGGCTGAAGCCGAAGAAAACGTTGACCGTGCCGCAGACGCGAATGGGCTTTGCATCGAAGCGCACACGATCGGCGAAAGGCTGGGGTCTGCCAAACGAACTGTGCAACAGAGTTTTCATGACGCGGCCAATGCCATGCGCTCTTCGCCGACGTATCGGCCGCAACCGTTCCTGCATTTCACCGCTCATTCTTCGAAGTCGCTGCGACGTCAATGCGCACGCTTGAACGTCTCTCCGAAGAAATCCCCGGCGTTCCATACCGGCCGCTCCGCCGCATCGCCGACGAGTTGGCCGATGCGGGCGTTGAGCTTCGCCAACCGCAGCGCATCGCCGTAGGCGATCGGCAGCGAGGCTTCGTCGCTGGGCTGGTGGTAGTGCTCGCGCAGGAATTTGCGCAGCGCCAGTTTCGGGTCGCGGGCGCCGTCGGCGGAGACCACGCCGCCGTTGAGATACACCGCCGGTACGCCCGCGCTGATGAAGGCGTACTGGTCGCTGCGCACGAACACCACTTCCTCCGGAAACGGATCGGCCGACAGGTCCACGCCAAGTTCTTTCGCGGCGGTGTCCAGCGCCGATTTCAGCGTCGAATGCTCGATGCCGATCGGCACCACGTCCTTGCTCGGCGCCAGCAGCACCGGCATGTCCATGTTGATATTGGCGATCAGCGATGCCGCCGGGACGGTGGGGTGCGCGACGAACCATTCCGCGCCGAGCAGGCCTTTTTCCTCGGCGGTGAGCGCGATGAACAACAGCGAGCGCTTCGGTGCGGCCTTCGCCGCATGCAGGATGCGCGCGGCCTCGAACATGATCGCGACGCCGAGCGCATTGTCCAGCGCACCGTTGTAGATCCTGTCCTCGACGCCGTTGCCGTCCTTGACCGGCGCACCGATGCCGATGTGGTCGAGGTGCGCGGTATAGGCGATATGCTCGGCGCCCAGCGCGGCATCTCTGCCCGCCAGCTTCGCGACCACGTTGCGCGATTCGACCGGTTCGATCCTCGTGCGCGCCGTCAGCGTCAACGTGCCCGGCAACGCGAACCCTTTCAGGGTGCCGTCCTGCGCCGCCTTGAACAACGCCGCAGCCGGCTGCGGGCTGTCGGCGAAGATCAGATCCGCTGCCGCAGCGCTGACGTTCGCCGTCGCGCGGAGTTCCGGAAATGTGTGCATTCCTCTGCCGTCGGCATCGCGCAGTCGCATGCCCGAACGCTGCCAGTTGTCGGCGCCGCGCGACCACGGCGCGCGCGCTTCGTCCTCGGGCGTATTCACGAACACCACACCCACCGCGCCGCGTTCGGCGAGCACCCGCAGTTTCTCGCGACTCGAACTGTAAAAAGCGCGACGGTCGTTGTCGAAGCGCGCTGGCGCGCCGGAGAACAGCACCGCGATCCTGCCGCGCACGTCGAGTCCGGCGAAATCGTCGTGATTCAACTCCGGCGCATACACGCCCTGTCCGACGAACACCGCCGGCGCTTCCAGTGCGTGCGCAGCGGCGTTGAAGTTCAGCGCCGGGAGGAACTGCTCGCGGAAGCGCAGCGCGATCGTGCGGCCGTTGCGTTCGACCGTGAGCCCGGCGCCTTCGGCTTCGCGCGTCGCTTTCAGTAGCGGCACACGCTGGAAATACGTGCCGTCGTCGCCGGCCGGCAGCAAACCGATCTCGCGGAAACGCCTGGCGGCGTATTCAGCGGCGAGATCGTAGCCGCGGGTGCCGGTTTCGCGGCCTTCGAGCCTGTCGTCGGCGAGGTAGTTCACGTCATCGGCGATGCGCTGCTCATCCGCGCTCAAAGGCGCGGTCGCGACCGGCGGCGGTGCGGAGATGCCGGGCGCGGGGCCGGCCGGTTCGACTTCGCGTTGGCAGGCGACGAGCGTCGCGAACAGCAGCAATGCGGCAACACGGGTCATCGGCCGATTCCGGTACAGGGGATGGCGGACGCTAGCACCGGCGTGCGATGCGGACAATGGACGCAGGTCACGTCGGGGCTGACGTACCATCGTGGCTCCACCGTTACCGGGAGCCGCCATGTCCAGCGCCGCCATCGCCACGCCGCCCGCGCCGATCGAACGCAAACTGTTGGTGGGCATCGCGATCGTGGCGCTGATCGTGTCCGGCATCGCACCGAAAGATCGGCTCACCTGGTTCCTTGAAGTGATCTGGGTGATCGTCGCGATTCCGATCATCGCCATGAACTGGCGGCGCTTCCCGCTCACGCGCCTGCTGTGCTGGTTGCTGGTCGCGCACGCATTGGTGCTGATCTATGGCGGCGCCTACACTTATGCGGAAACGCCGCTGGGGTTCTGGCTGCGCGATGCGCTCGACTTCGAACGCAACCCTTGGGACCGCGTCGGCCATCTGATGCAGGGCTTCGTGCCGGCGATCCTCGCCCGCGAGCTGCTGCTGCGGTGCACGCCGCTGCAGCGCGGCGGCTGGCTGGTGTATCTGGTGCTGGCCGCTTGCCTGAGCTTCAGCGCGTTCTTCGAATTGATCGAATGGTGGTCCGCGTTGATCTACGGCGCGGACGCGGACGCCTTCCTCGCCACCCAAGGCGATGTCTGGGATACGCAGTGGGACATGTTCCTGTGTCTGGTCGGCGCGGCGCTGTCGCTGCTGCTGTGGCCGCGATTGCACGATCGCCAGATGGGATTGTCCGCCCAGGCCAGGAAGTGAAAACGCCGGCGATGTCTCGCCGGCGTTTTCGCACATCACAGCGCTGTCGGGTGGATCAGTTCAGCTGGCACGTCGCCGGCTTGGCCGAGGTGAACAGACCCGAGGTCGCCCATTCCGGGTGATCGATGAACGGGTTGCGATTGCCCTGGAAGCTGTAGATCACTTCATTGCGTTCGAGTTCGCCGGCATCCGGCGGATCAGCCTGATGCCATGCCAACAGCGTGGACAACAGGCCCATATAAGCGGGCGAGCTGGACGTGGCGACGATCAAGCCGGCGTTGTCGGTGAGTTCCAGATCCGGTTCGTTCTGACCGGTGGTGGGGTGCGTCCCGCCCTCGTAGCGGATCGCCATGTACAGCACTGCGCGCGCCATATCGCCCTTGCGCTTGCCCCAGGTCTGGAAGACGCTGCCGTTGAACCAGTTGGAGTTGCCCGGATACACGCCGCTGCCGCCGCCGGCGCCGTTGTAGGCTTCGGTCGCGCGCTCGGTGCAGCCGCTGCAGTTTCCGTACGGCTTGTTGCCGCGGTCCGAGTTGTAGTTGGCGTCCGACAGATACAGCATGTGGGTGTCGGTATGCGGCGAGTTCGGCAAGCCGAGGTTGCCGGTTTCCGCACTGAAGCCCAGCGACTTCGGCCAAGTGTGTTCGCGGTTGTACTTGATGCCCGCAGCGCCGCCCGCACGGTCGGTGATCTTGATGTAGCTGCGGTTGCGGTACACATCCAGGATCCGGCCCGCGTTCAACGGATCTTCGTCGGCGATTTCAAGGATGGTCCACGTGTTCGTGGTACCGCCGCTGTACGGATACGCAGTGTGGCCCTTGATCGTCGCGTGCAGCGAGCAGCGCAGCTGCGAAGCACTGCTGGTGTTGACGCGCGAGTAGTAGCCGGTGCCGCCACCGCCGCCGGTGGCGACGTTGAAGTTCACCACCGTGTTCGACGCCGGTTTGGCGGCGCCGGCATCGGTGATGTTGTTGGCGACGACGGTGAAGGTGCAGGCTTCGCCGCCGACCAGCGCGGTGTTGGTGGAGATCGAGAAGTTGCTGCCGCTGCCCGGATAGGTCAGCGGAACCGTACCCGATGATGCGCAGGAGAGCGTGAAGGCGCCGGCGGCCGCAGCGACGGTTTCGCTGAACGTCGCGCCGAGATTGCCGGCGGCCGGGAACGTGGTCGAACCTGCGGTTGGCGTGGTGCCGGTGATGGTGGGCGGCGGATTCGGCGCCGAAAACGTCTGGCCGGTATTGCAGGCGCCGAAGGTCGCGGTGGCCGGTGCTTGCCAAGTGAAATTGGCGTATGCGGTGCCGCTGCCAGCAAGCCGCAGCGACCTGCCGGCAATGTCGGAACCGGTTTCGGACACCGGCAGATTGGTGCTGGTCATGCCTGCGGCCGGACCGTTGCTGGCGGTGATCGCACCCTCGTAACTGATGAACTGCACGACCTGGCCGCTCGGATTCACCAGCGCGATACCGTCGTTCGGGCCGTTCTGGATGCCATTGGTGACGTAGCTCAGAGTCGCGATGCGGACCTGGCCACCGCAGGTGACCAGACTGCCTGCAGGCACGAGGTCGTTGTCGTAGGTGACTGCCGACGACGGGGTCGAGCCGTTGTAGAGATAGACGCGGTAGCTGCTGAGCGTTTCGCCGGCAGTGGCGACGATTTCGATGCGCTCGCCGGTATCACCGGAGGAGGTAGCGTCGTCGTAGTGGAATTCGTTGATGAACACGTCTGCCTGGGCGGCACCGCTCGCGAGGAGCAGGGCGCAGGCCAAGGGGCACAGCGTAGAGAACGCACGCGACATGAGAACCTTCCTTCCTGAGTGGAGGGCGCAATCTAGCCGAGGCCTGTGACAGCCGCCATCGAATTCCCGCACGGAGCCGGCACGGCCCGACAGGCGGTGCGGCCCGGCGCCCTGTTAGCCTTGTGCGATGACATCGCGTACCGCGTTCCCCATCGCCGAACTGCTGCCCGAGATCCAACGAACGCTGGAGACCTCCTCGCGGCTGGTGCTCGAAGCACCGCCGGGCGCCGGCAAGACCACCCAAGTGCCTTTGGCGCTGTTGGATGCGGACTGGCTGGGCGGGCGGAAGATCGTGATGCTGGAACCGCGCCGCGTCGCCGCGCGCGCGGCCGCGCAGTTCATGGCGAAGCAACTGGACGAAGCGGTGGGCGACACCGTCGGCTACCGCATCCGCTTCGAAAACAAGATCTCGGCGAAAACGCGCATCGAAGTCGTGACCGAAGGCATCCTCACCCGGATGCTGCAGGACGATCCCACGCTGGGTGAAGGCGGGCTGGAAGACATCGGCGCGATTCTGTTCGACGAATTCCACGAACGTCATCTCGCCGGCGACCTCGGCCTCGCGCTCGCGCTCGATGTGCAGCAGGGGCTGCGTGAGGATCTGCGCCTCGTGGTGATGTCGGCGACGCTCGATGGCGAGAAGTTGGCGGGGTTTCTCGATGCGCCGCGACTGTCCAGCGCCGGCCGCAGCTATCCGGTGCGCATCGCGCACTTCGCCGCGCGTCGCGATGAGGCGATCGAGCATCAGACGAAACGCGCGATCGAACACGCGCTGGCGGAACATCCCGGTGATGTGCTCGTCTTTTTGCCGGGGCAGCGGGAGATCGGCAAGGTGGAGCAGCTGTTGGCGCAGATCTTCGACGAATCGTGCATCGAGACACTCGCGCTGCACGGCGAACTCCCGGTCGAACAGCAATCGCGCGTGCTTCAGCCGTCGCAGGATAGCCGCCGTCGCGTCGTGCTGGCGACCAACGTCGCCGAATCCAGCGTGACCCTGCCCGGCGTGCGCGTGGTGATCGACAGCGGGCTTGCGCGCGAGCCGCGTTACGACCCCAACAGCGGTTTTTCGCGGCTGGACGTGGTGAACATCGCGCAGTCGTCGGCGGACCAGCGCGCAGGCCGCGCGGGGCGCGTCGCCGAGGGTTGGGCGTATCGACTCTGGCCGGAATCGCAGCGACTCGAACCGCAGCGACGGCCTGAGATCGCGCAGGTCGAACTCGCATCGCTCGCGCTGGAACTCGCGGCCTGGGGCAGCGACGCGCTGCGCTTCGTCGACGCGCCGCCGACCGGCGCGATGGCCGCGGCGCGCGAACTGCTGCAGCGGCTCGCTGCGCTGGATGCCGGCGACACGATCACTGCATTCGGACGAAAGATGTTAGCGATCGGTATGCATCCTCGGCTCGCGGCGATGCTGCTGTCGGCCGGCAACGAGACCGAGACCGCACTCGCCTGCGACATCGCCGCGCTGCTGGAAGCGCGCGATCCGCTGCGCGCGGTGCCGGGGCAAGGACGCAGCGATGCGCTCGCTGCGCGCTGGCAGGCGCTGGCGGCGCATCGGCAGGGCCGCTCGCCGCCCGAAGCCGTGCGCTCGTCGCTGCAGGCGCTGGATGCCGCCGCGATGCAATGGCGTCGGCGCATGCGCTGCAACGCGAAGCCTCCGTCCAGCGTGCCGGCGCATGCGCTCGGCGATCTGCTCGCGCATGCGTTTCCCGATCGCATCGGCTACCGCCACGGCAGCGATCTGCGCCGCTATCCACTTGCGAACGGACGTATGGCGCAGCTGTTCGACGACAGCGCGATGATCGGCGAGCCGTGGATCGTCGCCTGCGATCTGCGCTTCGAAGCGAAGGACGCGAAAGTGCTGCGCGCCGCGCCTGTGGACGAAACACGGCTGCGGCGCGATTTCGCCGCGCGGTTTTCCGACCGCGACGAAGTGCGCTGGGACGATGCGCGACGCGCGCTGGTCGCCGAGCGCGTGCAGCGCTTCGACGGCATCGTGCTGGACGCACGTCCCGCCGGTCGCGTCGATCCGGCGCAGGCCGCGCAGGCGCTGACCGATGCGGTGCGTACGTTGGGGATCGCCGCGCTGCCGTGGCGCGAATCGCTCGCGCAGTGGCGCGCCCGCGTGCGCTGCCTTTGCGCATGGATGCCGGAACTGTCGTTGCCAGATCTGTCCGACGACGCACTGCTGACGACCCTCGATGCCTGGCTGAAGCCTGCATTCGCCGGCAAGACCCGGCTCGATGCGCTGAGCGAAGAAGAGTTGAGCGAAGCGCTGAAATCCGGGGTCGGGACGTCAGGCATCGATTGGGCGATGCGCCAGCGCATCGAAGCGCTCACGCCGACCCGCATCGTGGTGCCCTCGGGCATGGAGCGGAAGATCGAGTACGCCTACGATGACGCGACCGATACGCCGCAGCCGCCGGTGCTGGCGGTGAAGTTGCAGGAACTGTTCGGGCTTGCGGACACACCGCGCATTGCCGATGGCCGCATTCCGCTGACCCTGCATCTGCTCTCGCCGGGCGGGCGCCCGCTGCAGATCACCCAGGACCTGCGCAGTTTCTGGGAGCGCACCTATCCGGAAGTCAAAAAAGAAATGAAGGGCCGTTACCCGAAACATCCATGGCCGGAAGATCCGTGGAGCGCGACCGCGACGCATCGGGCGAAGCCGCGGGGCACGTGAATATAGTGATCTTCTTGCTTGTATGAGCGGCAGGAGCCGCGAAACCGCATCACTTCGAAGACGGCATCGCTTGCCATCCGATCTGAAAAACATGGTAATTCATGATGGCGAACAACGCGCGATCGGTAGCCGCGCGGGCTTCGCGGCTCCCGCCGCTCCTACAACAGCGTGCGCCACATGCCCGGCTGCAGATCATCCAATCGCCAATCGCCGATCGCGACCCGCACCAGCCGCAGCGTCGGCAGCCCGACTGCGGCGGTCATCCGCCGCACCTGACGATTGCGGCCTTCATGGATCACCAGCTCCAGCCACGCATCCGGCACGGTCTTGCGGAAACGTACCGGCGGGTCGCGCGGCCACAGCGCGGGCGCATCGATTCGCGTCGCCTGCGCCGGAAGGGTCATGCCGTCGTTGAGTTCGACGCCGCGACGCAATGCCTCCAGCTGCGTCGGCTGCGGCTCGCCCTCGACCTGCACGCGATAGGTCTTCGCGAGCTTGTGGCGCGGATCAGTGATGCGGTGCGCCAGCGCGCCGTCGTCGGTCAGCAGCAACAGACCTTCGCTGTCGTGGTCCAGCCGTCCGGCGGCATACACGTCTGCGGGCAGCCCGAAGCCCGCGAGCGTGGGCCGTGCCGGCACGCTGCGATCCGTGAACTGGCAGAGCACGCCATAGGGCTTGTTGAATGCGATCAGCATGCAGCCGCACCGATGGACACGCACCCCGGCGGCAGGCCTATGCTGTGCGCAGGCCTTACCGTGAGCATCGCCATGAACAACCACGACCTGTCCGGTCTTTCCACCCGCTGGCTCGGCAAAGCCTGGGAACATGCCTCCACCGCCGAACGCGCGGTCCTCACCCAGATGCATCGCCGTGAGCACACCGCGCGCCCGCCATCGGCGACCAACGACGACGACCGCACGTTCGGCGAGCGGGTCGCCGACGGTGTCGCACGGCTGGGCGGCTCATGGACGTTCATCGGGCTGTTCATGGTCTTTCTCGGCGTCTGGGTGACGACCAATGTCTGGCTGCTGCGCGCGCACCCTTTCGACCCGTACCCCTTCATCTTCCTCAATCTGCTGCTGTCGATGCTGGCCGCGCTGCAGGCGCCGGTGATCATGATGAGCCAGAACCGGCATGCGGAGCGCGATCGCGAAGCGGCGGAGCACGACTACCAGGTCAATCTGAAGGCGGAGCTCGAAATCATGGCCCTGCACGACAAGTTCGACCAGCTGCGGGTGGAGCAACTCGAGAAGATCCTTGAGGCACAGTCCCGGCAGATCGTGCTGCTGCAGCAACTGATCGAGACGAGCGGATCCCCGAATCGATAGCCATGGAACGACCGCGCGGCTTGAGCCTGCGCTATCGCATCCGTATCACCGGACGCAGAAGACTACCGGGCGGGTTTCACGAAGCGCAGCGTCATGCGGTCGCTTTCGCCGATGGCCTGATACATCGCAGCGTCTTCCGGGTCATGACGATTCGACGGCGGCAGCGTCCACACGCCGTTCGGATGATCGGCGGTGTCCTTCGGGTTCGCGTTGACCTCGCTGCGCGCGTCCAGCACGAAACCCGCCTTCGTGGCGAGATCGATCACCAGCTGCTCGGTGAGATAGCCGGACTTTTTCATCTTCTCGATGTCGGTGCCCGGCTTGGCGCGGTGATCGACCACGCCCAGGGTGCCGCCCGGCTTCAGCGCCGCGTAGAAGCCGGCGAAATACGCATCGGCGACGCCGGCGCCAACCCAGTTGTGCACGTTGCGGAAAGTCAGCACGGTGTCGACGCTGCCCGGCGCGGCGAACTGCGGCTGCTTCGGGTCGAAACCGGCGATCTGCGCGCGGTCGAACTGCGCCGGATACTTCGCGAGCCGCGCCTTCAAGTCGGTGATCGTCTTCTGCTGGCGATCACGGCTGCTGCCTTCTGCCGCCGCCATCGGGTCGACTTGTGCAGCGATATATGTGCCACCGTCGCGCAGATAGGGCGCGAGGATTTCGGTATACCAGCCGGCGGCGCCAGGGGTGATTTCGAGCACCGTCTGGTTCGCGGCCACGCCGAAGAAGGTGAGTGTTTCGAGCGGATGGCGGTACTGATCGCGCGCCGCGTTTTTCGGGTCCCGCCAGTCGCCGGCGATCGCCTGCGACAGTGCGGTATCCGCAGTCGCGCGCTGCTCGGCATCGGACGCAGCGCTCTTCTGCATGGAAGTGCAGCCGCCGATCAGCGGTGCGCTCAGGGCGAGGATCAGACAGCAACGCAGGGCGGACGCGGACAGCTTCGGCATGGCGGCGGTGAGTGTCGGGGGATGGGGGAGACAGCCTAGCGCAAATTTCCCTGCGGCTCGCGTGCCTGCGGCAGGCGCACGGCGTCCGGATACGGCGGCACATCGAAGTATTCGCCCGCAGCCAGCCGTGTCTGCACATCCCGCCACCAGGCAGGGTCGAAAATCTCGCCGTGCACTGCCAGCAAACGTTCCCGCAGCGCCGGCAGGATGCCGAGAAACTGCGGGAACAGTTCCGGAAACACGTCGTCGCTGCCGGCGTAGAGCCATTCGTCGAGCGGTCTGGTTTCGTCTTCCTCGCGCATCGGCGGCACCGCACGGAACTTGCATTCCTCGACCAGGCACAGTTCGTCGTAGTCGTAGAACAGCACCCGACCATGGCGGGTCACGCCGAAATTCTTCAACAGCAGATCGCCCGGAAAGATGTTGCTGCGTGCGAGATCCTTGATCGCCTGTCCATAGTCCAGCACCCCGCGCTCGGCGGCGGGTGCGAGGGCTTCGCGCACATACAGATTGAGCGGGCGCACGCGGCGCTCGACATAGCAGTGTTTGATCAGCACTTCATCGCCTTCGAGCTGCACGGTCTGCGCGCATTCGCGCAGCAGTTCATCCAGCGCGGCCGGCGAGAACTGCCGTTTCGGAAAACGCAGGCGCAGAAACTCCTGCGCATCCACCAGGCGACCGACGCGATCGCGACGGAACACCAGCCGGTATTTCTCCTCGACCTCGGCGCGCACCATATCCTTCGGGTACGCGAAACGGTCGCGGATCAGTTTGAACACCACCGGATACCCGCGCGGGGTGAACACCGCCATCACCATGCCGCGCTCGCCGTCGGCGAGCACCAGCTCCTCGTCCGGATATTCCGCGAGATGGCGGAACACCTGACGATAGCGCTCGGTCTTGCCCTGCTTGATCCGGCCGACGACGGTGAACAGTTCGTCCAGCGGTTTGCGCGGCAGCAGCGCATGCAGAAACGCGACGACATCGCCGACGCGGGCGATGTCGGCATGAAAATAGCTGCGCGAGAATCCGAACAGGATCGAGATCTGCTGATCGTCTACGACCACCGCGTCGGCGCGCACGCCGTCCGCTTCGCTGGTCAATGCCACCACCACCGGATACGACGCGCCCGATGCGCCATGCGCACGGCCGACCAGGTACGCACGGCGCTCGCGGTAGAAGGGCGTCCGCAACATCGATACGCCGATCACGCCGCGCGATCGCAGCGCGTCGGCGACCGCCTGTGCGCTGGCGTCCAGATCGCTCCAGCCATTGGCGTATGCCAGCGCACGGAAGATCGCGCGCCAGATCGCGGCCGGATCATGGTCGAAGGCGTGGTGAAGCAATTCGCCGGGACAGGTAGCGTCGCCGGTGGGCACGATCTCCAGGGCCAGGAATTCCACATCGGGCGCGACACCGTCGATCTGGAAGAAACGGCGCGCCAGCGAGTTGTAGAACGTCTTGTAAAGCTCCCGATCCGGCAGCGCGGCGATCCGTTCGGCAAACGCCGTGCGGATGCCGCGCCACAGCGGCCGCGACCGCACCCGGTCTTCCAGCAGCGATTCCAGACGCGCCAGCGTTTCGCGGACGCAGACTTCGTAAAGATCGATGCGCGCGGTGGCGTCGGTCTGCGCCTGCCGCCAGTCGCGCCGCTCGAAGCGTCTGCGCGCGCGGCGGGTGATGTCGGAGAAGCGCGCGTTGTAATCGTCGAAGCCGTCGGCGATCCGTGCCGCCGCGCGCTGCGCGGGATCGGTGGGTTGCGGGCTGGGATGTGCGGGCATGGTCGAAGTGTACGTCAGCGGGCGCGAATCCATGTCCGCGCATCGCAGCCCGTGAGACCTGTCAAACGTATCATCCCCGCATGGCTGAAGCGCGGAAAAAACCCTGAAAAAAACGGTTTTTCTCCTGATCTCCCGCATCATCCATCGCAGTCCATGAGACGCCTGCGGGAGACAATGTCTGCCCGGTACGCAAGGAAGCGCCAAGGAAAAGGGGACGCCCGAGACGCCGCCTTACAGGCGCGGAAGGGTCGACATCCCCCGGCACAAGGATGTGCCGCCGGGCAACTCCGGGTCGAGCCTTTCCGCCGCTGTTGTCATCCATCGAACCCGGACCCCGGTGCTGCCGTTCACGATGACGGTGGCTTCGATGCCTGTACCGCTTCCTGTCGCTGTCGCGTCACCGGCAAAGGCGCTTCGGCGGCGACCGCATTCCCCCGTCCCTGTCCAAGGAGAGACCCATGCAACTGTTCAAAACCGAAATGATCTTCCTGCACCCACCCCGAACCCGGCCCAGTGATGGTGCACGCTCGCGGCGCGTGCAGCGCTACGGCTGCCGTTGCTCCGCACGCACCGATACCGATGCAATGGCGCGACACCGGAACGATCCGGTCGCCACGGAGACCCATCGCGAAAGCGTTCCCGCGCAGCCGATGTTCGATGTGGAATGGGCCGCCTGAATCGGTGCGGGATCCGCTGCGTCGCCAACGCATAAAGCAAGAGCCCGGCTCGCGCCGGGCTCTTGTCTGTCCGCGAAGCAATGGGTTTATCTCAGCCCGCTGGCTTGAAACCGATGGTACGACGCGTCGTGACCGGTGAGGCGACCGGCTGAAAACGCCAGCGCTTCACCGCCGCCACCGCTTCGCGGTCGAACACACGCGGCGGGTTGCCGCGGACAACGCGCGCGGCACTGACCGAGCCGTCGGTGCTCACCGTGAACTCGACCAGAACTTCGCCGGACTGACCGGCGCGCAGCGCTTCGGGCGGATACTTCGGTGCCGGCGTGCTGATCGCGCGCAAGTCGCCGGCGCTGGCCGTGGCAGGCTGCGCCGTGGTGCGCTGCGCGGCTTCGCGCTGAGCGGCTTCACGCTGAGCGGCTTCGCGCTGCGCCGCCTCGCGCTGTTCGGCTTCGCGCTGCGCTGCGGCCTGTTGCGCAGCCTGCTGCTGCGCGGCCTGCTGCTGCGCGGCCTGCTGCTGCACGAGCTGCTGCGCGGCCTGGCGCTGGGCCTCTTCCTGCTGTTTCTTGCGGTCTTCTTCGAGCTTGGCGAGGCGTGCCTTCTCGGCTTCGGCATCCACTTCGGTCTGCTGCTGGCGCTGGGCGAACGAGGCCTGGGCATCGGCGAGCGATTGCTTCAGACGCGGCAGAGCGGGCGCGGCCTTGTCGGTCTTTTCCATCAAGGCATACAACCGCAGCGCTTCCGGAAAATCGTCACGGCCGATGCTCTGCTCGGCGGCGATCAGGGCATACGGCATGAGATCGGTCAACGCGCTGGCGACGGCGGCGTCGTTGGGCTGCTTGTCGCGCAGCGCAAGGTAGTACTCCATCGCATTGTTTCCCGAAGGCGCATACATGCGCTGTTCGGCCTGGGCGGCACGCGCCGCATCGCGAAGCTGTTCGACGCTCATGGCCGCGACCTGGGCGGAAACGACCTGAGCAGGCGCCTGGGCAGGCTGGGCGGCTGTGGTACCGGGCTGCGCAGCGGTATCGGGCGGCGCCTTGTCGCCGCCGCAGGCGGCGATGGCCAGTACCAGAGCCGCCGACAGCGCGGCGTGACGAACACCGTCGGGGAGCCGACCGAAGGGGGAAGAACGGGTGTTTTTGGGGGTGTCTTGGGCGACGGACATCACGGTGATTTCCTGCTGGCTGGAGTCGATGGTTTGCAAGCACATCCTGTGCCAGCGTACCCCCTGATCAAGCTCACCCGCATCCACCGGGTGCCAATGGTCCTACTTTCCGATACAGAAACTCGAAAAAATGTGACCTAGTAAGTCATCCGGCGCAACCCGACCTGTGATTTCTCCCAAGCTGTCGTGGGCGGCGCGCAGGGCTTCAGCGGTCAGTTCCAGCATATCGCCATCCAGCCGCTGCCGCGCATCCATCAGCGCCAGATCGGCACGACGCAAGGCATCCACCTGTCGGGCCCGGGCGCTGAACGCGCCCTCGGCACCATCGCCCGCATCACCGGCCAGGGCCCGCAGCCGGGCGTGCAACATCTCCAGACCGGCTCCGGTACGCGCGGAGACACAGACCGTATCAACACGCTGGTTCGCCTCCAGCGATGATGCGGACAACAGGTCGCTCTTGTTGTGAACCCACAGCCGCTGCGGCACGTCGACGATGGCCTCGGCGACCGCCTCACGGCCGACCTCGACCTCGCGCGCATCCAGCACCACGATCGCCAGATCCGCGCGGGTCAATTCCGACGCCGCCCGACGCATGCCCTCGCGTTCGATGGTGTCGCCGCCCGCGCGCAACCCGGCAGTGTCGACCAGGGTCAATTCGACCCCATCCACATGCACGGTTTCGCGCAACAGATCGCGGGTAGTGCCGGCGATGTCGCTGACGATCGCGCGTTCGCTGCCGGCCAGCGCGTTCAGCAGCGAACTCTTCCCGGCGTTGGGCGGACCGACGATGACCGCATGCAGGCCATCGCGCAGCTTCTGTCCGCGTTCGGCCTCGCGCAGCAGCACTTCGAGATCGTGCATCGCCTGCGCCATGCCGCTGCGCAGGGCTTCGCCGCCGAGGGTGTCCAGCGGCTCATCGGCGAAATCGATCGCCGCTTCCACGTGCACGCGCAGCCGCAGCAGCGTGTCCGCTAGCGCGTCGACGCGGCGCGAGAACACCCCGTCCAGCGACCGTCGCGCCGCGCGCGCCGCACGCGCATCGCCGGCAGCGATCAGATCCGCCACCGCTTCGGCCTGGGCGAGATCGAGCTTGCCGTTGAGGAACGCGCGTTCGCTGAACTCCCCCGCACGCGCCATCCGTGCGCCCAACGCGCAGCAGCGCGCAAGCAGTTGCCGCAGCACTGCAGGACTGCCGTGCGCCTGCAACTCCACCACATCCTCGCCGGTATAGCTCGCTGGCGCCGTGAAGTAGAGGGCGATCCCGTCGTCGATTGTTTCGCCAAGTTCGTCATGGAACCGGGCATAGTGCGCATGGCGGGGCCTCAACGATTTCGCGCAGACGGTTTCCGCGATCGTGCGCGCGTATGGGCCGGACACGCGGACCACACCCACGCCGCCGGCACCGGATGCAGTGGCGATGGCGGCAATGGTGTCATGAGGTTGCATTCGTTCGACCTTGGGCGGAATCGCCGGCGCTTGGCATTGCAGGGATTATGCAGTTCGGTGATGCGCCCGGAGACGTCCTCATGGCCCATCGAAACGGCGGGATTCAACCGTCGACGGTGCCGGCCAGCCGGAATATCGGCAGATACATCGCGATCAGAAACAGCGGCAACAGGACCACGCCGAGGCCGATCCCGACCAGCAGCGCGACGACGCCGCGTTCATTGCCCGGCGGCGTACGCTGCGGTATCCACGCCCAGGCGGCCACCACCATCAGCGGCAGCGCGAAAAATGCGTAGCGGGCTTCGACGAACAGTCGCGTCAACAGCGGAACTTCGGCGCCGAAATTCTGGAACACGTCTTCGAACTTCGGAACGGCGAGATTCACGCCGGCAGCAGTGGCGATAGCAACAAGCAGTCCCGCAGTCAGCATCCAGCGCTCGGTGGTATTGCGCATGTTCGTTCACTCGTGGGGGACAGGATCTTGAGCGGATTGCGCATCAACTCGGGATCACCCGTGCCGGCAAGCACGAAGCCCGCCTTGCGGCGGGCTTCGTTGCGCTGCGTTGCGACCGTTCTCTGCGACTCAGTCCTTCTCGACCGTCGCAACCGACTTGTCCGCATATTTCCGCATCATCCACAGCTGTTGCAGCATGCCCAGACCACCGTTGGTGACCCAGTAGAGCACGAGGCCGGCGGGGAAGAACGCGAACATCACGCCGAAGATCAGCGGCATCAGCTGGAACATGCGCTGCTGGATGGGATCGATGCCCACCATCGGCGTCAGCCGCTGGGTGAACCACATCACTGCCATGTTGATCACCGGCAGGATGAAGTACGGGTCGCGCGCGGTCAGGTCCTGGATCCACAGCATCCACGGCGCCTGACGC
>JBIITV010000250.1:0-3035 GCA_044340325.1 Lysobacteraceae bacterium | reverse complement strand
ATGAGGATCGGCAGACAGCCGCCCGCCGGATTGATCTTCTCCTTTTTATACAGCTCCATCATCGCAGTCTGGTATTTCTGCTTGTCGTCGCCGTAGCGCTCTTTCAGCTGCTGCATCCGCGGCTGGAATTTGCGCATCTTGGCCATCGACTTGTACTGCGCGGCCGACAGCGGATACAGCGCGAGCTTGATCAGCAGCACCAGCAGCATGATCGCCCAACCCCAGTTGCCGGTGATGCTGTGCAGTTTGGCCAGCAGCCAGTGGATCGGCTGGGCAATGAAGGAAAGCATCCCGTAGTCGAGGGTGAGGCCGAACCCCGGCGCCTGGATGGCGAGCTGCTCAGGCAACTTCGGCCCGATCCACAGTTTGGCTTCGCTGCTGGTCTGGGTACCGGGCGCGACCGTGAATTCCGGGCCCGTCGCGGTGATGCCGAACTGCGTGCCCGCGCTGGCCAGCGCGAAGTTCGCTTTCTGATCCGGCTGGGGGATCCATCCGGTCAAGAAATAATGCTGCAGCAGCGCGATCCAACCACCATCGGTGGTGATGTTCAGCGGACCATCGTCGACGAAGTTGTCGTAGGCACGCTTCTTGTATTTGTCGGTCGGCGTATACCAGACCGCGCCGTTGAAGCTGTAAGACTCCGGATTGGTCATGCCGCGCTTGATCACATGCGGCACGCGCGAAAGATAGCGATACACGTGGCCGGTCCATGCATTACCGCTACGGTTGGCCACCTCGTCGCGCACTTTCAGTACGTACTCGCCACGCGCCAGCGTGTAGGTACGGCGAATGGTGACGCCCTCGGCGCCGGTCCACACGAAGCTGGCACTGACCGTTTTAGCGCCGTCGGCGAGCTTGAGCGTGGTTGCGGATTGCTCCGCAACGAAACCACCCTGATGGCTCGGGGCCCCTTGGGCGCTGGTCCAGCCGCTCTGGGCGATATAGAAGTTTTCGGCGCTGTCGTCGAACAGGCGCACCAACGGCGCGTCCGGCGCGCGGCTGGTGCGGTACTTCAACAGTTCGGCGCGGCGGACGTTGCCGCCGTCCAGGCTGAGGCGCAGCACGTCATTGCTCAGTGTGACCTGCGGCGCGGCAGCCGGTATTGCACCGACCTGCGCCACAGGCGCCTGGCCGTTCGCGGCGGGAACACCGGAGACAGGAACGGTGGCCGACGGCACGGTCGCCGGAACGGCACCCGGCACCGACGGTGCGGGCAGGCCCTGGGGTTGCGTCGTAGGCGCTGCCTCCCGTGCGATCTGGGTCGCAGTGGGCGGGGCGCTCTGCTCCTTGTTCCAGTTCATCCACAGGATGGTCGCCACCATCAACCAGGCGAAGATCAGGACGGTGCGCAATTGATTCATGAGGCGGACGGGCTCGACGCGCCGCTGGAAGCCGGCGCTTGTGCGGAAGTGGAGGAAGCGGGCGGCATTGTGCCGTTCGCGATGGATGGGGGCAACGCAGCGCGGCGCAAGGCCTGCCGAAGGGCATGCTCGAACGCAGCGACCAGCTCCGGTCCAGAGGCCTGCGCTGCGGGCGGGCGGGCGACGACGACATACGCTCCTGCGGCGAGATCGCAGCGTTGGCGGCGGAAATGATCGCGGAGCACGCGCTTGATGCGGTTGCGGATCACCGCCCGGGTATCGACTTTGCGTGAGACCGCAAAGCCAATGCGCGCGGGGCGTTCATCCGGCAGGTAGTGGAGGGCGAGCATGGGGGTCGCAGCGCGATGGCCTTTCGCGAACACCGCATCGAATTCCGGACGCGCGCGTACCCGCGCACTGCGCGGGTAACGGGCGTTGAAGGCTGAGCTGTGGTCTCCGGTGTTCACGAACGGAGGGCGTTCATGCCGGATGGGGCAGCCCTGAAGCGATCGAGTCGGCAGCGACAGGCACGCATGGCCGGTCGCGGTGTCGAAACAATCAGGCTGTCAGGCGGGTGCGACCCTTGGCGCGACGACGGGCGAGGATCTTGCGGCCATCGGCGGTCTTCATGCGGGCACGGAAGCCGTGGTCGCGTTTGCGCTTGAGGTTGCTGGGCTGGTAAGTGCGCTTGGTCGCCATGGTTCGGGCTCGAAAATGCGTGTTGCTGTGTGGCGCGGAGACAGTGTAACCGCGCCGTAGCGCAACACCGGGACCGCAAGAACCGGCGATTATGCAGGCGCACGTGCGCCACGGTCAATGCCGGCCGCTGGCGTGGCGGTGGCCGGGCCGCCCCTCGCTGCGGCAACGGATGCGAGGGGGCCGGCTCGGTGGTAGGCTGCCTCATTCCCCGCCGCTCCTCCGCGCCGCGCCTGCCGTCTCCATGCGGGTGGCAGGTCGCGCGGCTCGACCTGTCTCAGTACATCTCACGCGAAGCGTCACTACGAACCCTGATGGATGTCTGGCCCCGTTGTCTCGAACGTCTCGAAGCCGAACTGCCGGTGGAAGAGGTCCAGACCTGGCTGAAACCGCTGCAGGCCCGCCTGCGCGACGACGGCATGGTGCTGTATGCGCCGAACGCCTTCGTGCGCGACACGGTGCAAGTGAAGTACCTGAGCAGGATCAGTGAGCTGCTGGGGCACTTCGGGGGCAACGCTGCGGTGTCGCTGGAAATCGGCTCTCTGGTCCGTGCTGCACCGACCACGCCCAGTCCGACCCAGATCCATGCCGCTGCGCGTGCACCGGCCGCCGATTTCGCCGGCAATCTCGACAACCACTACACCTTCGATAATTTCGTCGAAGGGCGCAGCAACCAGCTCGGCCGAGCCGCCGCGTGGCAGGCGGCGCAGAAGCCGGGCGACCGTTCGCACAACCCTCTGCTGCTGTACGGCGGCACCGGCTTGGGCAAGACCCATCTGATGTTCGCCGCAGGCAACGAAATGCGGCGGATGAACCCGGGTATGCGGGTCATGTACCTGCGCAGCGAACAGTTCTTCAGCGCCATGATGAAGTCGCTGCAGGACAAGACCATGGACGCATTCAAGCGCCAGTTCCAGCAGGTGGATGCGCTGCTGATCGACGACATCCAGTTTTTCGCCGGCAAAGACCGCACCCAGG
>JBIITV010000010.1:0-56015 GCA_044340325.1 Lysobacteraceae bacterium | reverse complement strand
CGTTGTCGCAGTTCTGCAGGTACATGCACAGACGCTCGAGACCGTAGGTGATCTCGCCGAGCACCGGTTTGCATTCGATGCCGCCGGCCTGCTGGAAATAGGTGAACTGGGTGACTTCCATGCCGTTCAACCACACTTCCCAGCCGAGGCCCCAGGCGCCGAGGGTCGGCGATTCCCAGTTGTCTTCGACCAGGCGCAGGTCGTGCACCAGCGGATCGACGCCTAGCGCTTTCAGCGAATCGAAGTACAGCTCGACGATGTTGTCGGGGTTGGGCTTCATCACCACCTGGTACTGGTAGTAATGCTGCAGGCGGTTGGGGTTCTCGCCGTAGCGTCCGTCGGTGGGGCGGCGGCTGGGCTGCACGTAGGCGGCGTTCCACGGCTCCGGGCCCAGCGCGCGCAGGAAGGTGGCCGGGTGGAAGGTGCCGGCGCCGACTTCGAGGTCGAGGGGCTGGATCAGCACACAGCCCTGATCCGCCCAGTAGGCGTTCAGGCGCTGGATGAGCTCTTGGAAGGTCGGTCCCTGCATGGAAAGGCGCTGGCGGTGTGGGGACTGGGTAGTATAAGCGGCAGCCCCCGCCGCCCATGCCGCGCCCCAGCACGAGCCTGCCGTGAATCCAAAGCCAGACCCGCAGTTCCTGATCATCGAAACCGGCCAGCCGGTCGCCAACCTGCGGCGTCACGGCAGGTTTCCGCACTGGATCCGGGTCGCCGCCGGGCTGCGCGCGGATCAGACCACGTTCGTGAATGTCGAAGCCGGGGAAACCCTGCCGGATCACGAACGCTTCACCGGGGTGATGATCACCGGCTCCAGTGCGATGGTCACCGATCGCCACGAATGGAGCGAACGCAGCGCCGACTGGCTGCGCGAGGCGGTGAAGGCGGAAATGCCGATCCTGGGCATCTGCTACGGTCATCAACTGCTGGCGCATGCCCTCGGCGGCGACGTGGACTACAACCCAAGCGGTCGCGAAATGGGCACGGTGGCGGTCGATGTGCACCCGCATGCGGGCGACGACCCGCTGTTCGCGTCGCTGCCGGTGCGTTTCGCGGTGCAGGTCAGCCATCTGCAGAGCGTGCTGCGTCCACCGGCCGAGGCCACGGTGCTGGCGCGCTCGGACCAGGACGACTGCCAGGCCTTCCGCTGGCGCGATCACGCCTGGGGCCTGCAGTTCCATCCGGAATTCAGCGTCGACCACATGCGCGGTTACGTGCATGCGCGACGCGACGCGCTGCAGCGCGAAGGCCATTGCCATCAGCGACTGGCGCGCAGCGTCAAACCGACGCCGCATGCGCGCGGCGTGCTGCGGCGCTTCACGCGCCACGCCGCTACACTGCGCGGTCATTGAATCGACAGACTGAAGACGAGGAACACAATGGAAATTCGCAAGCTGCCGGCCTCCGCCGGTGCGGAATGGCTGCTCGGCGCGTTCCGGCTGATCGGCAAGTCGCCGCAGGGGTTCGGGCTGCTGGCGCTGAGTTACGCCGCGCTGTCCTTCCTGCTGGTGCTGGCCATGCAGTCCGCGCCGACGCTCGGCGGCGCGCTGCAGATCGTGTTTTTCATCATCGGCCCGCTGCTGATCGCAGGCATGATCTTCGCCGCGCACGAGGTCGACGAAGGTCGCGAAGCATCGCCGGCGCATCTGCTGGCGGCGATCCGCACCGGCAGGGCCGGACGCGTGATCAGTACGCTGGTGCCGCAGATCGTCGTGCTGATCGTCTGTCTGGCGCTGCTGTACGTGATCGTCGGCCAGGAGAACGTCGAAAAGCTCATGGCGCTGTCGGTCAAGCTGCAGACCGAGGCGCAGACGAAGGGCACGATCGATCCCGAACTCGCGGCCGAGCTGATGCGCGATCTGCCGGTCGGCCGTCTGTTCCTGTGGATCGTCGCAGTGTTCGCGATCGGTTTCGGCGCGATCTTCTTCACCCTCACCATCGTGCCGGACATGATGTTCACCGAAGTGCGGCTGGTCGAAGCGATGCGGCGCAGCTACCGCGCCTGCACGCAGAATTTTCTGGCGCTGCTGGTCTTTCTGGTGATGGGCTTCGTGGTGATGATCGCCTTCAGCGTGGGCCTGGGCATTCTCGGCGCGCTCGCCGGGCTGATCGGCGGCGACACCGCGATGCTGGCGTTGAACGCGCTGGGCAACGGTGTGTTCGTGGCGTTCATCGCTGGCGCCATGTACTTCGCGTGGAAGCAGATGCTTGGCGGCGGTACTGCCGCACCGGCAGCGGAGACGACCGGCATCGCGATGTGATCCATTGCGATGTGATCCATCGTGATGTGATCCATCACGATCTGATTCGACGCGATCTCGTCCGACGCGCTGCGGCCCTTCACTTCAGCTGCGGCGGCGCGGCGAGTTCTTTCGCATCCAGCGTACCGTCGCGGTTGCGGTCCTGGCGTTTGAAGGTGTCCGCCAACCGCGCGCGGTGCGCATCGCGGGTCAGCGGTTTGCCGCGGCCGCCGGGCTGTTCTTCGGGCGCCAGCACACCGTCGCGATTGCGGTCCATGTTGTCGAAGGCGTAGCTCAGCCAATCCTGATATTCGAGCAGCGACACTTTGCCGTCGGCATCCGCGTCCATGCGCTGCAGATAGTCGCCGGTGCCGCGCACCTGCGCCGACAGCGCCAGCGGCCACAAGCAAGCCACTGCCACCGATACGACGACGCAGCGCCAAGCGGGTGCGGGTGTCCGCATCCGCTCAGCGATGCGCAGGCTGCAGCGCATAGCCCTTCATCCGCAGCGAGAATTCCTCCAGCGCCTGGATCCCGCTGGCTTCGGCCTCGCGGCACCAGGCCTGCAGCTGGTGCAGGGTGTCGCTGGCGCTTTGGCTGCGGCTTTCGAGCACGGCGGCAAGGCGCGCGCGATGTTCGACCAGCGTGCGGATGCGCGGACGCTGTGCGACCCACTGTTGCAACTGCTCGCGGGCGTCGGGCTTGAGCCAGCGACCATCGTCGACGAGACCTTTCTGCAGCTTGCGCGGCAGCAGCGCGCGCAGCTTGGCGCCGGCGATCCGCGCCTCCTCGCGCAGGGCGGGCTTGAGCACGTTGCGCTGGTAGTCGGTCATGGCCTGGAAGCGATGGGTCAGCAGCGCTTTCAGCGTATCGGTATCGGGCATCGGGATGTTCGGGCGGATGTCGAGACTGGGCGCGACCCGCAGCACCTTCGCAAGACCCACGGTCTGCAGCACGCGGATCGCAGCCCAACCGATGTCGAACTCCCAGCGGCGCAGCGCGAACTTGGCCGAACTGGGGAACGCATGGTGGTTGTTGTGCAGTTCTTCGCCGCCGATCCACACGCCCCACGGGGTGAGATTGGTCGCGGTGTCGCTGGTCTCGAAGTTGCGATAGCCCCACCAGTGACCGAGGCCATTGACCACGCCTGCGGCCCAGAACGGGATCCACGCCATCTGGATCGCCCACACCGCGACGCCCATGAAACCGAACAGCGCGAAGCTCACGAACAGCAGCAGGGTCGGGCCGGCCAGCGGGTGGCGGGTGTAGACATGACGTTCGATCCAGTCGTTCGGCGCGCCCTTGCCGTACTGCTCGATCGAGGCGCGGTCCCAGCGCGCTTCGCGATATAGCTCGACGCCGCGCCAGAACACGTTGCCGATGCCTTTGACCATCGGGCTGTGCGGATCGTCTTCGGTCTCGCACTTCGCGTGATGCTTGCGATGGATCGCGACCCACTCCCTGGTGATCATCGAGGTGGTGAGCCAGGTCCAGAAACGGAAAAAGTGCGCGATGACCGGGTGGAAATCGACGCCGCGATGCGCCTGGCTGCGGTGCAGATAGAGAGTCACCGCGAAGATGGTGATCTGGGTCGCGACCAGCAGATAGATCAGCAGCGAACCCCAGCCCCACTGCAGCAGGCCACCGGCTAGAAAATCGAACAGGGACAAGGACATGGCGTCATGACTCGAAAGGAACAGGGAAATGATGGGGGCTGTCGGTGACGATTGCCATCCGTTCGAACGCGTATGGTCAGGCTACGGAAGGTCTGGCCGTCGCAGTTCGACCTGACCGGTAGCGTTCGCGTCGACGGTGGTGTCTGTGGAATCATGTCGCCGTCATGTCGATCTACACCCTTAAACCAAAATTCCAGGCGCTGCTGCGCCCTGTCGTCCGCCGCCTGCATGCGCTGGGCGTCACCGCGAACCAGATCACGCTGCTCGCGTGCGCGCTCTCGATCGCACTCGGCGTCTGGCTGTACGCTGCCGCGCCGGGGCCGTGGGCGTTCCTGCTGCTGCCGCTGTGGCTGTTCCTGCGGATGGCCCTCAACGCGATCGACGGCATGCTGGCGCGCGAGTTCGGCCAACAGTCGAAACTCGGCGCATATCTGAACGAACTCACCGATGTGATCGCCGACGCCGCGTTGGCGCTGCCGTTTGCGGCGGTCGCGCCTTTCGCGCCGGTGTGGGTGGCGATGTTCGTAGTGTTGGCGGGCCTGAGCGAATTCGCCGGTGCGCTCGGCCCCAGCGTCGGTGCGAGCCGCCGCTACGATGGCCCGATGGGCAAGAGCGACCGCGCCTTCGTGCTCGGCGCCGTCGCGCTGTGGTTCGGGATTGCCGGGATGCTGCCGGCATGGGCGGCGTGGGTGTTCCCGGTGCTGTGCGCCGCGACCGCCTGGACCATCATCCGCCGCGTGCGCAACGGGCTGCACGAAGCGGGCTGAGCGGCCTTCTGCCACCGCCGACGGCCCTGCAGGGTTGAGCTGGCGGTATCGAACTTCGATACTCCGCGAATACGCCGCAGCAATGCGGCCGCCTCGCCCCCGACACTGCGTGCTTCGTTGTCGGAACCCCACAACCGCGAGGATCGCATTCCCCCATGTCCGAACCACGACGCTGTACCGAACACACCTTCGCCACCCACGACGATGTGGCGCTGTTCTACCGGCACTGGCCGGTGGACAGTGCGGTTTCGACCGGCGCCGCCTCAACCGGCACGGCCTCGACCGGTGCCATCGTTCTGATCCATCGCGGTCACGAACATTCGGGCCGGATGGCGCATCTCGCCGACGAACTCGGCCTGCCGGACTTCGATATCTTCGGCTACGACATGCGCGGCCACGGGCGTTCGCCGGGCGCGCGCGGCGACAGCCCCAGCTTCGCCACGTCGGTGCGCGACCTGCAGCGCTTTATCGATCACATCGCGACCGTGCATGGCATGAACATCGCCGATGTCGTGGTGGTCGCGCAGAGCGTTGGCGCGGTGGTCGCCAGCACCTGGGTGCACGACTACGCGCCGAAGATCCGCGGACTGGTGTTGGCGTCGCCGGCCTTCAAGGTCAAACTCTACGTGCCGTTCGCGCGCCCCGGCCTCGCGCTGATGCGGAAGCTGCGCGGCAATTTCTTCGTCAACAGCTATGTGAAAGCGAAGTTTCTCACCCACGACCCGGCGCGCATCGCGAGCTACGAGACCGACCCGCTGATCTCGCGGCCGATCTCGATGAACATCCTGCTGGGGCTGTACGAAGCCGCCGACCGCGTGGTCGCCGATGCCGCTGCGATCACCCTGCCGGTGCAATTGCTGATCTCCGGCAGCGACTGGGTGGTGCATCAAGCGCCGCAGGACCGTTTCTTCGAGCGGCTGACCAGCGCGCGCAAAGAGAAGCACGTGCTGCCGGGCTTCTTCCACGACACCTTGGGCGAACGCGACCGCAAGCTCGCGACCGACAGGATCCACGGCTTCGTGCGCGGGCTGTTCGACAACCCGCCGGCGCCGGTGTCGCTGCGCGATGCGCATCGCAGCGGCTTCACCGCCGACGAATCGCGCGCACTCGGAAAACCGCTGCCGTGGTACACGCCACGCGGCGCGTACTGGGCGCTGACGCGGGCGTCGCTGAAGCTTGGCGGGCTGCTGTCGCGCGGCATCGCGCTGGGTCATGCCACCGGTTTCGATTCCGGCAGCACGCTCGACTACGTCTACCGCAATGAAGCGAAGGGCGTGCCGCTGATCGGCACCATGATCGATCGCACGTATCTGGATTCGATCGGTTGGCGCGGCATCCGCGTGCGCAAGACCCACGTCGAAGAACTGCTGCGCAAGGCCTTCGCGCAGGTGCGCGGACGCGGTCTGCCGCTGCGGGTGATGGACGTGGCCGCCGGTCACGGACGTTACGTGCTGGATGCGATTGCAGCCAGCGAGGTCAAGCCCGAATCGATCCTTCTGCGCGACTACAGCGAGATCAACGTGCGCGATGGCCGTGCGCTGATCGCCGAACGCGGCCTGTACAGCATCGCCCAGTTCGTGCGCGGGGATGCCTTCGATCGCGACGATCTGGCGAAGGTGTCGCCAGCGCCGACGGTGGCGGTGGTGTCTGGGCTGTACGAACTGTTTCCCGACAACGATCAGGTCGCCGCGTCGCTGGCGGGCATCGCTGCGGCGGTGCCGCCGGGCGGCTGTCTGGTCTACACCGGCCAGCCGTGGCATCCGCAGCTGGAGCTGATCGCACGCGCGCTGACCAGCCACCGCCAGGGCCAGGCGTGGGTGATGCGCCGACGCACCCAGGCGGAGATGGATCAGCTGGTCGAAGCGGCGGGCTTTCGCAAGCTGGAACAACGGATCGACGCATTCGGTATCTTCACGGTGTCGCTGGCGATCCGCGAAGCGTGAATACCGCCACCGCAGCACGACCGTGGAAACAGGCCGCCCTCTGGCTGGCCTTCCTCGCGCCGTTCTTCTATCTGAGCTACGGCTTCGCGAATCATCTCGCCGCGCAGCGCGGCGACGTGGGTGCGGTGGTGTTCGACTGGGAACATGGCGTGCCGTTTCTGGCATGGACGATCATTCCGTACTGGTCGATCAACCTGTTTTACGGCCTGTCGCTGTTCCTGTGCCGCACGCGCGATGAGCTGCACGCGCACGGCCGTCGCCTGCTCACCGCGCAGCTGGTCGCCGTCGGCTGCTTCCTGCTGTTCCCGCTCGGCTTCACTTTCGTGCGCCCGGACAGCGACGGTATTCCCGGTCTGTTCTTCGCGGCCCTGACCAGTTTCGACAAACCGTTCAATCAGGCGCCATCGCTGCATATCGCGCTGCTGGTGATCCTGTGGGATCTGTATCGCCGCCTTTTGCCGCAACGCCTGCACTGGCTGCTGCACGGCTGGTCGCTGCTGATCGCGGTATCGGTGCTGACCACGTACCAACATCATTTCATCGATATTCCCACAGGCGCTCTGCTCGGCGCGTTCTGCCTGTGGCTGTGGCCGCTGGACGCGTCGAGTCCATTGCGAAGTGCATCCTTCACGCACGATCCGAAGCGCAGGCGACTTGCCCTCTTCTACGCGATCGGCGCGGCGGCGTGTTTCGCAACGGCGACATTCGGCGGCATCGCACTGTGGCTGTGCTGGCCCGGCATCGCGCTGCTGATGGTCGCGCTGCACTACGCCGTGTTCGGTGTCGAAGGATTCCAGAAGCATCCGGACGGCCGCGTCGCACACGGTGCGCGTTGGCTGCTGGCGCCGTATCGGCTCGGCGTATGGATCAATTCGCGCCTGTGGACAGCGCGCGAGCCGTCGGCGGCGAAGATCGCCACCCGAGTCTGGCTCGGACGCATGCCCACGGCGACGCAGGCACGCGCGCTCGGCATCACGCGGATCGTCGATGTCAGCGCCGAGCTGTCGGCACCGGCCGGCATCACGACGCGCTCTGTGCCGATGCTCGATCTGATTGCGCCGACGTATTCGCAACTGGCAGCGGCGGCCGATGCCATCGAAACACAGCTGGCTCACGACGATGGCGATGTACTGGTCTGCTGTGCGCTGGGTTATTCGCGCAGCGCGGCGGCGGTCGCGGCTTGGCTGTTGCACACCGGTCGCGCGGAGCACGCCGACGAGGCGATCGATCGCATCCAGAAGCAACGTCCGCAGCTCGTACTGCGCGCCGCGCATCGACAGGCATTGTCGCAACTGGAGCTGCGCGCATGACGACAGGTGGATTGGATGCTGCGGATCGTGCGCGCTGCGCGACGATGTCGCGATGGCTCGACGCATCGTCGGTTCTCGGCACGCTGGCGTTGGGCTGCGTTGCCGTGGCCGCGATCGGATCCCTTGTGGGCGCATGGCGCGGCGAGATTGTCGGTTTTGCGCTGCTCGTTTTGGCGCTGACGCCGCTCGAACGCTACCTCGCGCTGCGTCTCCGCTTCGATGCGGGACTGTTCGCGGAGCTTGCCGACGGGCGCATCGCCGATCTTGCAGCGCTCGACGCGGGGCTGGTCATGCTCGGCGTGCGCAAATCCGCGCACGCCCCCCGGACCCTCGACGACAGACTGCGGGGTGCCCGCAGGCTCTGGCGGTTCCACGCGATCGTGTCCATCCTGATGGCGGCCGCCACTGCGGTCGCAGTTGTGTTTGCATGATTCGCGGCTACCATCGTGGCTCGCACCGACTGCAGGGGAGCCGGATCTGATGCTGGAAAGACTGGTCGCCGCACTGATCATCGGCTTTGTCCGTCTGCTCACCGGTGCGCAGGCGTTCTGGCGCGGCGGCCGTCCCAACGCCGCGCAGCGCATCTTCTTCGCCAACCACGCCAGTCACGGCGATTTCGTGCTGCTGTGGGCATCGCTGCCGCCGTGGCTGCGTCGGCGTACGCGTCCGGTGGCCGGCGCCGATTACTGGAACAAGAGCCCGCTGCGGCGCTACATCGGCGGCCGCGTGTTCCGCGCGGTGCTGATCGACCGCGAACGCAAAACATCTGCAAACGGCACCGACAGTCCGGACCCGATCGAGCAGATGGTCGCCGCGCTCGCCAACGGCGATTCGCTGATCATTTTTCCCGAAGGCACGCGCAATACCACCGATGCGGTGCTGCTGCCGTTCAAGAGCGGCCTGTTCCATCTGGCGATGCAGTACCCGCGCGCGGAATTGGTGCCGGTGTGGATCAACAATCTCGCCCGGGTCATGCCCAAAGGCCAGCTGGTGCCGATTCCGCTGCTGTGCACGGTCACGTTCGGCGCATCGCTGCCGCGCATCGACGGCGAAGACAAGGCCGCGTTCCTGGAACGCGCGCGCGCGGCGATGCTCGCGCTGCGCCCAGACATGCATGATGAAAGCATGCACGACGACAGCATGCACGATGACAGCATGCACGACGACGACGGCATCCCCGACGGTAGCGCGCCATCCGATCCTCCGGAGTCCCCCTGATGCAGAATCCATTTCCTTCGATGTACGCGCTGCCGATCTTCGCCGGCGCGGTCGCGGTGCTGATCGTCGCGTCGCTGATCGGCTGGGTGCTGAAGCTGCGGATCGCGCCCGAAGAACCGCATGCGGTGATCGACAACCTCAACAGCCGGATCCGCGCGTGGTGGTGGATGGTCGGCGTGCTGGCGGCCGCGTTCTGGTTCGACAAGGCCGGCGTCATTGTGCTGTTTGCGCTGCTGTCGTTCTTCGCGCTGCGCGAATACATCACCCTGTGCTACACCCGCCGCGGCGATCATCTGGTGCTGATGCTCGCGTTCTTCATCGCGCTACCCGTGCAGTACGCGCTGATCTGGATCGACTGGTACGGCCTGTATTCGATTTTCATCCCGGTCTACGCCTTCCTGCTGCTGCCGATCTTCGCCGCGTTGGGCGCCGACACCACGCGCTTTCTGGAACGCGCCTCGAAAGTGCAGTGGGGGCTGATGATCTGCGTGTTCTGTCTCTCGCACGTGCCCGCGCTGATGACCCTGAGCATCCCCGGCTACGAAGGCCGCAACCTGCTGCTGATCGCCTTCCTGGTGCTGGTGGTGCAGGGCAGCGACGTGCTGCAGTACATCTGGGGCAAGCTGCTGGGCAAACACAAGGTCGCGCCCGCGCTGTCGCCGTCGAAAACCTGGGAAGGCCTGATCGGCGGCGTCGCCAGCGCCACCGTCCTCGGCGCCGCGCTGCACGGCATCACCCCGTTCACGCCGCTGGAAGCCGCCCTCGTCGCCCTGGTCATCTGCCTGATGGGCTTCTTCGGCGGCCTGGTGATGTCCGCGATCAAGCGGGATCGCGGCGTGAAGGACTGGGGCAGCATGATCGAAGGCCACGGCGGGATTCTCGACCGGCTGGATTCGGTGGTGTTTGCTGCGCCGATTTTTTTCCATCTTGTGCGGTATGGGTGGATTTGAGCTACGTCGCACTCGTAGGGTGGAGTAAGCGCAGCGTAACTCCACCATCGCGAGAAATCAAGCACAGCATGCGACAAGAAGAGCCGGCGGCTACGCGAGAAAAGGATGCAGTCGCGACGATTCAATGGTGGAATTGCGCTGCGCTTACTCCACTCTACTCGTTGATTGGAAATCGACAATGAGAGCGCAATGGTTTGAGGAACTGAATTCAAGACAGCCAAGACAATCACTACAAACGTATAGGGTCATTTTTTTGGGGCGGCCAATTTTCTGAAAGACATTTTGATAGCGCACTGCGCGAATGCTCAGACAAGCTAATAATCAGACCCTGAGACTGCCACTTGATAATGCTATCAATGACGAATTCTATTGAATAATCAGCGTCCTCTAAAGTGTATGGATTTTCTCTAAAAGAAAAAAATGGATCTCCATATATTGCCATTCGTACATATGGCGTTGAGGAAATGAACTTATTTAGCCGCGATGGCGCAATTCCTGATCCAATAACCGCATTGAAAATCTCACCACTCCTAATCCTATTATTTATCCTTTCGAAAGCGGAAATCATCGGGCGCGAATCAAATCCAGCCCGCTTAAGTTCTGAGGCAATAAAAAATACGGAGTCACTCCCGGCATCTGGCAAAATTCGGCTAATCATGCTTTCTGCATATTTAAAAGCAACTGCTGCCGCGCATACTGCGCCCGCATAATTTTCTTCTTTTATATAACCTTGTGATTTCTCTAGAAGAGCCTTTATCCCCAAATCGCTAACAAGATCAAGTCGGCTTATTGTTTCAAAGTTTTCTTCGAAGTATGAAAGAAAAGAATCAACAAGGAAGCTATGTGTAAAATATTTGAAGTCCGCAAGCGCGTTCTCATGCGGCTCAATCACATGATGCTGAGCAAAGTTTCTTTGTTGGTTGATATTTCGAAGCTCTTGTCTGAACGGAATTTTTTTCTTTTTCTCTTTGAATTCATAATGGTTATCGATATCTGCAAGCATCTGCTCAAAGTCCACATTGAGAGATTTCTCTGTTCTAATTCCAAATTCGAGCAATATCGCCTTCAACGTGATCTCGATAGATATGTGAAAGTGGTGGATAGCTAGCAGCCTGCTCAGCCCATCTTGAGCACGGCATCGCTCCACCCCTTGAAGATAGAACTCCTTAGAGAGCAAGAGCCTTCTTGAGACTGTTTCAGACCTAGACTTCGTCGTCATATCTTTCTCCTGATTTTTTAGCAATTTACAACTTTAGAACTCCCCATGCCCGAACTCCCCGAAGTAGAAACCACGCGTCGCGGTCTGGCGCCGCATCTGGAAGGCCATCGCATCATCGGCGTGACGCTGCGTCGGCCGGATCTGCGCTGGCCGATTCCGCGCGAGATCGAAACGTTGCTGCCGTCGCAGACGATCCTGTCGATCCGCCGCCGCGCGAAGTATCTGCTGATGGATACCGACGCCGGTTCTGCGCTGTGGCATCTGGGCATGTCGGGGAGCATGCGGGTGTTGCCGGCGAGCACGCCTCTGCAGGCGCACGATCATGTCGACATGCTGATTGAAGCGCGGCGCATCGAAGGTAGAGGCAAGGCGGCGGCGAAAGTGTTGCGCTTCAACGATCCGCGCCGCTTCGGCAGTCTGCTGTGGCAGCCGGTAGGGGAGACGCATGAGCTGTTGCGCGATCTCGGGCCTGAGCCGCTGTCGGATGATTTCAGCGGCGAGCTGCTGTTTGAACGCAGCCGTAATCGCAAGGTGCCGGTGAAAGCGTTCTTGATGGATCAGAAGATCGTGGTCGGCGTGGGCAATATCTATGCGGCCGAGGCGCTGTTCGCGGCGGGGGTGTCGCCGCTGCGCGCGGCGGGCAAGGTGTCGCGCGAGCGCTACGAGGCAATCGCGCAAGAGATCCGCCGGATTCTCGCCTACGCGATCGCACGCGGCGGCACGACCTTGCGCGATTTCATCAGCCCGGACGGCGCGCCGGGCTATTTCGAGCAGGAGCTGTCGGCTTACGGGCGCGGCGGCGAACCGTGCCCGCGCTGCGGGCGGCCGCTGAAGCAGGCGATGCTGGCGCAGCGGGCCACGGTCTGGTGCGGACACTGCCAGCGATGACGGGGCCGGGCGGGGCTGCGGTATAGTCGGCTGTCAACCGAAGGGGCACCGGACCGGTCCATGAGCGACAGCGAACACGCCGATATCACCCAGTGGCTCGACGCCGCCCGCGACGGCGACCGCGCGGCGCTCGATCGCGTGCTCGGCACGCTCTACCACGAACTGCACGCGATGGCGCGGCGACAGTTGGCCGGGCAGTACGGGCAGACGCTCGACGCGACCGCACTGGTGAACGAGGCCTATCTCAAACTCATCGGCCGCCGCGATGTGCAGTTCGACGACCGCGCGCATTTCTTCGCCTACGCCGCCTCGGCGATGCGCAGCGTGGTGGTGGATTACGCCCGTCAGCGGCTGGCGCAGAAGCGCGGCGGCGATCTGCACCGCGTCACCGAGCTGCCGGACGATGTCGAAGGTGGCCTGCGCCTGGACGAAGATATGCTGGGTCTCGACACCGCGCTGAGGAAACTTTCAGCAGTCGACGCCAAGCTCGCCCAGGTGGTGGAGCTGCGTTATTTCGCCGGGCTGTCGGAGCAGGAAATCGCCGAGCTGCTGAAGCGCTCCGAGCGCAGCATCCGCCGCGACTGGCAGAAGGCACGGATGTTTCTGCTGGCCTCGCTGGGCGACGAGAACGGCGAGCGCTGACGCGGCAGACCGATGGACGCCGAACGCTGGCAACGCCTGTCGCCACTGCTCGATGCGCTGCTCGAACTGGATGGCGAGGCGCGCGCCGAGCGGCTGAGCGCACTGCGCGAGGAAGATCCGGCGCTGGCGGCCGAAGTGGATGCGCTGCTGGCGCTGGAAGACGACAACGAGGACTTCCTCTCCGAACCGCTGGTGACGCCGCCGCCGATGGCCAAAGCGAACACCATGATCGGGCCCTACAAGCTCGATCGTCTGTTGGGCGAAGGCGGCATGGGCCAGGTCTGGCTGGCGCGCCGCGCGGACGGCATGTATCAACGCCGCGTTGCGCTGAAGCTGCTGCGTCCCGGACTGGCCGACCCCAATCTGCGCCAGCGCTTCACCCGCGAACGCCAGATTCTGGCCCGTCTGGGCCATCCGCATATCGCCCGGCTGCTCGATGCCGGCATCAGCACCGACAACCAGCCATATCTCGCGCTGGAATATGTCGAGGGCGAACCGATCACCGACTGGTGCCGCAGCCGCGATCTGAATATCGAAGCGCGGCTCAAACTCTTTCTGCAGGTCTGCGAAGCGGTGAGCCACGCGCACGCCAACCTGATCGTGCATCGCGACCTGAAACCCTCGAACATCATGGTCACGCCGCTGGATGAGGTGCGGCTGCTGGATTTCGGCATCGCCAAACTGCTCGACGGCCAGGAGCCTGGCCGCGACCACACCCGCACCGAAGTGCGTGCGTTCACCCTGCACTACGCGGCGCCGGAGCAGATCCGCGGCGAGCCCGTGACCACGATGACCGACGTCTATTCCCTGGGCGTGGTGCTGTACGAACTGCTGGCCGAAACCAAGCCCTACAAACTGAAACGGCAGAGCGACGCGGAGTGGGAAGAGGCGATCCTGATCTCCGACCCGCAGAAACCGTCGGCGAATCTGCTGCGCGAAGCCGACAGCGATCCGTCGCGCACGCCCGCACTGCGTCGGCGCGCGAAGGAGATCGCCGGCGATCTGGACAACATCGCGCTGAAGGCGCTCTCCAAGCGCCCGGAGCACCGCTATCCGTCGGTCGAAGCGATGGCGCTGGACATGCACCGCTACCTCGAAGGCAAGCCGGTGCTGGCGCGGCCGCAGAGCATGACCTACCGCACCCGCAAATTCGTGCAGCGCCATCGCTGGGCGCTGGCGACCACCGCGCTGATTCTGGCGGTGCTGACCTCGGCGCTGGTGCTGGTGACCTGGCAGGCGGGACAGGCGCTGCGCGAAGCCAACCGCGCGCAGGCGCTGCTGCGGTTCGTGACCAATCTGTTCGAGCAGGCTGGCGGCGAAGGCGGCCCGCCGGGACCGCTGGATGTCCGCAAGCTGTTGGCGGCGGGCGAGGAGCGCGGCAGGCGCGAACTCGCGCGACAGCCGCTGGATCAGGCGGAAGTGTTCGGGGTGATCGCGCGGCTGCGGCTGGGGTTGGGCGATTACCCCGAAGCCGAGCGCATGCTGAAAACCCAGGAGGGCATCCTCTCGGGCCTGGAGGATGTGCCCGACAGTCTGCGGCTGGCATCGGCGACGGACTATGGGCGCACGATGCTGCTGCTGGACCGTTCTTCCGAATGCGTCGCGCGGATGCAGCCGCTGGAAGACGACGCCAGCAGCCAGCCGCGGCCCCTGCTCGCGCAGGTCGCCGAGTTCTATTCGGTGCTCGGTCGCTGCCAGCGCGACCAGCGCAACCCGAAGACCGCGCGGCTGCTGTTCCAGCGCTCGCTGGAACTGCGCCGCAACACGCTGGGCGACACCGCGGGCGTGGTCGAAAACCTGATCGATCTGGGCGATCTGCAGCGGGACGCCGGCAAGTCCGAACCGGCGCTGATGGGCTTTCGCAATGCGCTGGCGCAGCTGCAGGCGAGCGTGGGCAACCGGCATCCGCTGGCGATCGAACTGCAGCGGCGGATATGCGCGCTGGAGCGCGTGGCCGGGCAGCTGGCGATCGCCGAGCGCGCTTGCCACGATGCCTTGACCCTGGCGTTGGACCTGCACGGCCCGGAACACCCGGCCAGCGTCGACGCCCGCCGCGAACTGGCCGCGATCCATGTCGATCTGGGACGCTTCCGCGAAGCGGAGGTGGCGTTCCGCGAAAGCCATCGCTGGATGGTCACGCGCCTGGGCCGACAGCACGAAGATGTCGCCCGCAACGACGGCAGTCTGGGCATCGTCGCCTGGGAACTGGGCGATATCGACGGCGCGTTGCGTCATCTCGACCGCGCGCTTGCGGTGCTGCGCAAGGATCCGACATCGCCCTTGTATCAGGGCATTCTCTTCAACAAGGGCATGGTGCTGCACGACGCAGGTCGCAACCAGGCGGCGCTGCCGCTGTTGCTACAGGTGGAGCGGCTGCGCATCGCCAGCCTGGGCAAGGACCACCCGCGCGTCGGCGACACCGAGCGGATGATCGGTGAAGTGCTGGCCGCCCTGGGTCGGGACGAAGCGGCGCGTTCGCGCCTCGTCAACGCAGTGACGCTCACCACCCGTGCCGGCATCGACGCTTACGGCCCCTCCCACCCCCACACCCGGCGCGCCCAACTGTCGCTGACGCTGTTCGACCTGTCGCGCAGCGATCCGCCCGCGTCGTCGGTGCTGGCGCAGCTGGAACAACTGGCGGCATTGCCGAAATCGGATCCGGAACTGCGCAAGATCGCATGGCGGGCGTCCACCGCCCTGGCCAATCAGCGCTGCCGCGAGCCCGGATTCGGCGGCGGTCAGGAAATGCTGGACGGGATCGCTGCGGAGATGGCCGAGGCGCTGCCCGAAGGCGGCAGCGTGGTGCGTGCGTTCGAGCGCGAACGCAGCCGCTGCCGCTGATCGATCGCTGATCGATCGACAGGCGCGCACCGTCGCCAACGTCGAATCGACGGTCGGCCGTCAGCCCAGCGGCAATGGCTGCTGCAGCGGGTCGATCCGGCCTTCGCCGCGCATGACTTTCTTGTACTCGGCGCGGCTGACCGAGACATAGCGGTCGTTGCCGCCGATCTCCACCTGCGGACCGTCCTGCAGTGCGTGGCCCTGCTCGTCCACGCGCACGGTCATGGTCGCCTTCTTGCCGCTGTGGCAGATGGTCTTGATCTCGGTGAGTTCGTCGGCCCAGGCCAGCAGGTACTGGCTGCCTTCGAACAGTTCGCCACGGAAGTCTGTACGCAGGCCGTAGCACAGCACCGGGATGCGCAGCCGGTCGACGATCTCGCTCAGCTGCCAGACCTGCGCCCGGGTGAGGAACTGCGCCTCGTCGACCAGCACGCAGTCGAGTTTGCCGTGCTTCGCGATATCGTTCCGTGCCCAGATATCCAGATCATCATCGCGCTCGAACGCCTGGCCTTCGGCGCTCAGACCGATCCGCGAAGCGACCGTCCCGGAACCGGCGCGAAAGTCGAGCTTGGGCGTGAAAATCAGCACCCGCATGCCGCGCTCGCGGTAGTTGTGCGCGGACTGCAGCAGGGTGGTGGTCTTGCCGGCGTTCATCGCCGAATAGTAGAAATAGAGCTTGGCCATGGCCCACAGTTTAAGGGCCGGACGTGATCAATGCGGCGTCCGGCCCCTGGAATCGACCGCTCAGGGCTTGGGTGCTTCCGCGCTCGGAGCCGTGGCATCCACGTTCTCGATCTCGCCCACCTCGACCATGCCGTTCTTCCACACCATGTCCTCGAAGGCCCAGTATTTCTTCGGGTCGGTCCGCGAGGCGTCGTACATGGCCTTGAGATTGATCCCGCCGAGCGAGCCGAACAGCTGGTTTCCGGGGCCGATGCTGGAGACGATGACGCCCGCGTCGAAGCCGGTGCGCGAACCGGTCATCTGACGCTTGCCCTGCGCGATCGCGCGCTCGGTGCGCGGCTTGGCGACGACGTCCGCGTATTCCTCGACGATGCTGCGGCCGCGTGCAGGCACTTCGGCCTGCTGTTGCGGGGTCAACTCGCCCCACATTTTCTCGCGGATGGCGAGGAACTGCGGGTAGCCGCGCTCGGCGGCGAGATCGGCCCAGATGTAGGCCTCGACGCGGTCCGTACCGACGCCGACACCGTGCCAGTACATCAGGCTCAGACGGTGCTGCGAATACTTGTCCGCATGGCGCGCGGCGATGCGGAAGTTGCGTGCGGCGTCGCGCCAGTTGCCTGCGGCTGCGGCCTTGTTGGCGTAGATGCGATACAGCTCGTTGGGATGGTTGACGGCCATCTTCACCAGCGCATCGAACTCCTTGACCGCGAGCGCGTCGGTGTCGACCGCGACCGCCTGCTCCGATGAGAGGACCTTCGACAGGTCCGGCTGCGCGGTCTCTGCGGCAGGCGCCGCGCTGGCCGCGACCGGCAGCAGCAGTGCGCAACCGAGCATGATCATCGAAAAGGGACGTTGTTTCATGGGTGTCTCCTGAAGTGTGGGGGTTGCCTTCAAGACATGGTGATTGCAGGAAATGTGACCGGGCCGGCATACGCTTCGACATGCGCTTGCGCCGCATCCCCGCGCCGTTCATCGCTACGCGCAATGCCGGTCGCCGCGTCGGCTTTATCTTTCGCGCGGAGTGGGGGGGGCGGTGTCGGCAGCGGGCGCTTCGGGCGCGGGCGCATCCTTCTCGGGCGCGGTCGCGGGGATCCGCGAGTCCTGGTCCGCCGGCAGCGGCCGCACAGCTTCGATCTCGCCGACCGACACCTTGCCGATCCGCGGTTTCGCCCAGATCTTGTCCTGCCACGCCCAGTATTTTTTCGCGTCCCAGTAGCGCTCGTCGTAGAACTTCGAACCTTCGATCGACTGCGAGCCCGACGGCCCGGGAATCTCGATCTGCACGCCCTTGTTGAAACCGGTCCGGCTGCCGGTCATCTGGCTCTTGCCGATCCGCAGCTGATGTTCATAGCGGGGCTTGGCCGCCGCGTCGCCGAAGCGCGCGTACACCGCTTGTCCCGCTTCGATCGCGCTTGTGCGCTCCGCTTCGCTCAGCGCTTTCCAATAGCGCTCGCGCAGCCCGACAAAGCCCAGATAGCCGCGTTCGGCGGCCAGATCCATCCAGACATACGCCTGCACCGGATCGCGCGGCGTGCCTTCGCCCTTCCAGTACATCTCCGCGACCATGCCCTGCGACGGCTTGTCGGCGAAAAAGCTCGCGCGGCGGAAATACTGCAGCGCCGCGTCGTAGCGCTGCTGTTTGTAGGCTTCCAGCCCGAGCAGCCGGAACTTCAGATCCTGATGGTGTTCGAGAAAGCCGGCGGTGATCAGCAGCGGATTCTCGACCGGGTCGGGCGGCACCACGCGCTCGGCGGCGACGGTCAGCGGCGCGAGCGCCAGGAGGACAAGGCAGCAGCGGAGGGCAAGCGCAGGCGACGGGTTCACGGGAGGGGCTCGGGACGTTGGATGCATCAATGGATGCACACGGTAGCCGAATCGTCGCGCCGGCACAGGTAAACTGATGTCCTATACGACTTCAGTCACAGCGACTTCCTTCCCAGCGCGATGCACGGTCTCAATCCTCCCCAACGCGAAGCGGTCCTCCATGCCGAGGGCCCATTGCTGGTGCTCGCCGGCGCCGGCAGCGGCAAGACGCGGGTGATCGTGGAGAAGATCGCGCACCTGATCCAGGCGAAGCATTACCCGGCCAAGCGCATCGCCGCGATCACCTTCACCAACAAGTCGGCGAAGGAGATGCGCGAGCGCGTCGCCCGCCGGATCAAGGGCGACGCCGCAGAAGGCCTGACGATCTGCACCTTCCACGCGCTGGGCTTGAAGCTGCTGCAGATCGAACATGCGAAAGTCGGCCTCAAGCGCGGCTTCTCGGTGTTCGACAGCGACGATTCGCTGGGCCAGATGAAGGATCTGATGCCGGGCGCGAAAGGCGATGCGATACAGGCGATGCAGGGCCTGATCTCGCGCGCCAAGAACGCCGGCCTGTCGCCGGAGGAAGCGCTGGCCGCCGCGCAGAGCCCGCGCGAGCGCGAAGCCGCTGCGCTGTATGCGAAGTACCAGAAGCGTCTGACTACCTTCAATGCGGTGGATTTCGACGATCTGATCCGGCTGCCGGTGCAACTGCTGGAAAGCGATGCCGACTGCACCCTGGGCTGGCGCGAGCGCATCGGCTATCTGCTGGTGGACGAATGCCAGGATACCAACGACGCGCAGTATCGACTGCTGAAATCGCTGTCCGGCGAGAAGGGCAACTTCACCTGCGTGGGCGACGACGATCAGAGCATCTATGCCTGGCGCGGCGCGAATCCGGAAAATCTTTCGCAGCTCGGCAAGGATTATCCGCAGCTGCGCATCGTCAAGCTGGAACAGAACTACCGCTGCAGCAACCGCGTGCTGCGCGCGGCCAATGCGCTGATCGCGAACAACCCGCACGAGCACCTGAAGAAACTCTGGAGCGATCAGGCCGACGGCGAACGCATCCGCATACTCGAATGCCGCGACAGCGAGCACGAAGCCGAGCGCATCGCCGCCGAGATCCAGTTCCTTCACAACTCGAAACAAACCGAGTGGCAGGAATTCTGCATCCTGTTCCGCGGCAACCACCAGTCGCGGCCGCTGGAGAAAGCGATGCAGCTGCTGCGCATTCCCTATCACCTCAGCGGCGGCACCGCGTTTCTGGATCGCGGCGAAGTGAAGGATGCGCTGGCGTGGCTGCGGCTGATCGCCAACCCCGAAGACGACGCCGCATTCCTGCGCGCGGTGCAGGCGCCGAAACGCGAAGTCGGCGCGACCACGCTGGCGAATCTGGCCGAGCTGGCGCAGAAAGCGGGGTTGCCGATGTCGCGGGCGGCGGAATCCATCGGCCTGCTGAAACAACTGCAGCCGCGCGCGGCGAACGCGCTGAGCGGCTTCATCGACATCGTGCGCGGCCTGCGCAACGACGCGCGCACGCTGACCCCGGCCGAACTGGTGCGCAAGCTCAACGAACGCTCCGGCCTGCTCGCCGCGCTGCGCGCGCAGTGCAAGAACGAGCAGATGTTCGCGATCCGTCGGGGCAACCTCGACGAACTGGGCGACTGGTTCGACAGCGCGCGCGGCGGCGGCCCGGGCGAACTGGCCGCATCGCTGGCGCTGCTCAGCCATGCCGACAAGAGCGACGCGGGCAATCAGGTGCGGTTGATGAGCCTGCACGGCGCGAAAGGCCTGGAGTTCCGCTACGTCTTCATCATCGGCATGGAGGACGGCACGCTGCCGCACGAAGCCAGCCTCGAAGAAGGTCGCCTCGACGAAGAGCGCCGGCTGCTCTACGTCGGCATCACCCGTGCGAAAGAACAGCTGTGGCTGTCGCATTCGCGCGAAGCGCAGCGCTGGGGCACCAAGCTGAGGCTGTCGCCGAGCCGGTTCCTCGATGAACTGCCGGATGCGGAGATCCAGCGCGACGGCGCGGATCCGGTCGCCGATGCGGCGCGCAAACAGGAGCGCGCCAGCGCGGGATTCGCGGCGATCAAAGCGATGCTGGAAGGCTGAGTCGCCGCCTGAATGGACATTCTGATCGTCTGCATCGTCGCGCTGCTGGCATCGGGGCTGACGTTCTTCTCCGGCTTCGGCCTCGGCACGCTGTTGCTGCCGGCGTTCGCGCTGTTCGTGCCGGTGGAACAGGCCATCGCGATGACTGCGGTGGTGCATCTGCTCAACGGCGTGTTCAAACTCGCGCTGCTGCGCCAACACATCGATCGCGCCGTGCTGCTGCGTTTCGGCGTGCCCGCCGTGCTTGCCGCACTGCTCGGCGCATGGTTGCTGTCGACGCTGGGAACATTGCCGGCGCTGCATGCCTATGTCGCATTCGGGCACCGCTTCGAGATCCTGCCGCTCAAGCTGGTGATCGGTGTATTGCTGCTGCTGTTCGCGCTGATCGAACTGGTGCCGAAGCTGCGCGATCTGCAGTTCGACGCGCGCTGGCAGCCGCTCGGCGGCGCGCTCAGCGGATTCTTCGGCGGCCTCGCCGGCATGCAGGGCGCGCTGCGCAGCGCGTTTCTGGCCCGCAGCGGTCTGGACAAACAGGCCTTCGTCGCCACCGGCGCGGCGATCGCCTGCGTGATCGACGTTGCGCGGCTCGCGGTGTATGCGGGCACGCTGCTGGCGGTGTTCGGCACGCTCGATCATGGCCTGCTTTCCTGCGCGGTGCTGGCCGCGTTCGCCGGCGCATGGCTGGGCAACCGCCTGCTGCACAAGACCACGCTGCGCGGCCTGCAGCGTATCGTCGCGGCGATGTTGTTCGTGTTCGCGCTGGGGTTGATCGCTGGGGTGCTTTAGCAGGCTGCTGAAATACCTGCGGCATGAGGTTTTCAGCAACCTGTCAGGCCTCGGCTACACTTCCTGGATCCCGCACATTTGCGACCTTGTCCGCATGGAGCCGTGATGCGCCAGACCCTGTTGTTCACCGCCCTGTTCGCCGCTGCGCTGGGGCTCGGCGCCTGCCGCACCGTGCCGGACGACTCGCTGACCGAAGCGCCCCCGGTCGCACCGACGGTCGCCGCCGACGACAATCTGAACGCGGTGCTGTGGATGCAGCGTTCGGTCGAGTACCGGGCAGCAACCGAGACCGTCTATCGCGCCGCCACCGACAAACTCGATGCCGCATTGAAAGACCCGGGCTGGGATGCGCTTGTAGCCGAGGAGCGGACGACACCCGCAGGAGAGCTGCCGCCTGCGGTGGTGATGGACATCGACGAAACCGTGCTGGACAACTCGCCTTATCAGGCGCGGCTGGTGCGCGAGGGTGAGGAGTACAACGAAGCGACGTGGGATGCGTGGGTGCGTGAGGAGAACGCGCAGCCAGTGCCGGGCGTGGTCGAATTCGCGCGCGCGGCCCAGGCCAAGGGCATCACGCTGATCTACATCTCCAACCGCGCCGACCATCTGATCGCACCGACCCTGGCGAATCTGCGCGCGGTAGGGCTGCCGGTGAAGGACGACAGCGTCTTTCTCGGCCTGGGCACCTTCGTTGCCGACTGCGAACAGGAGGGTTCGGAAAAATTCTGTCGCCGGCAGTTCGCCGGGCGCAGTTACCGGGTGCTGATGCAGTTCGGCGACCAGCTAGGCGATTTCGCGCAGATCCTGGCCAACACGCCGGAAGCGCGGGCAGAACTGCTGGAACGGTATCGCGGCTGGTTCGGCCAGCGCTGGTGGATGCTGCCCAACCCGAGCTACGGCTCGTGGGAGCCGGCCATCTTCAACAATGATTGGCAACAGCCGCGCGAACAGCGGCGCGGGTCGAAACGGGATGCGCTGAATCTCGCAAAATGACAGCAACCGCCGGTATTACGCTGCCAATAGCGGCCAACGTGCGCATTTGCAGGTGTCCAGCCTGAAACCATCGGTTTTTGTCGAATCTGGCAGTGAATACAGAAAAACAAGTCAAAACAATAGCTTGAACCGTCATATGTGAAGCGTTGCATTAAAAATGACTCGCCGGTACCCTGTTTCGTATCCGGCTACGGCCGGAACCATGCCACAACTGTGATCCACCGGCTCCGGCCGGTTTTTTTCAGGAGACCTCCGGGTCTCCTTTTTTTTGCGGCTGGTCGCTTGTGGGACCCGGGCCGGGCCGCCAAGATGCGGAACGATGCCGCAACCCACCTGCCACGCCCCGCTGCGCGCTCCGCTGCCCGTCCTGCTGGTGGCGCTGCTGGCGCTGGCCGCGACGGGCTGCGAACGCGCCAAGCGGGTCGCGCCCGGCGCCGCAACCGAGCCGGTGCAGGCGGTCGCGGTGCTCAGCCAGCATTTGCGCGACAACGATCTGCAGGCCTTCGCCCGCGATGCCGTGCCGCCGCCGCTGCGTCCCCGGCTGGCCGCCGCCTGGGGAGCAGGGCGCACGCGCTGGCCGCTGGAGGAACTGCCGTTCGATCAGAAGATCCCCGGCGTGCTTGCTGTCCTGTCCGCCGACAAGGCCGATGTCCGGCTGCGCCGCAGCTTCGACCGCCAGTTCGCCAACGCCCATACCGAGATCCGCGCGGCCGCCAGCGCCCTGGGCCTGTTCGGGGTGAAGTTCCTGGAGGGCGACGACAGTCTCAGCGCCGAGGAGCGCGCGCACTACGCCCAGTTGGTGGCGGCGATGAGCGACTGGGGCGGCCGGGCCAGACTGGGCGACCCCATCCGCGGACGCGGCGCGATCGCCAGGCTCACCCTGGCCGCGCGCCAGACCGGTCTTCGCGAGGAGGCGGACTTCGCGCGGCTGGGCATGGACGACAGCCTGCGCCGGCTGACGCCCCTGATCGCGGCGCTGAAGGAAACCCTGCGCGGCTACGATCTCGACCTCGATCAGAGCCTGGACGCGATGACCCTCTCGCTCGAAAGCCAGGAGGGCGACCGCGCCAGAGTGCGGATGCGCTACCCCTTGGCTGCCAAGACCATCGATATCGTGATTGCGGTCGAACGTATCGATGGTCACTGGTATCTCAGCGATTTCCTGCGCCATGCCCGCGCGGCGGCGGCGATGGCGCCAGATGCGGTTCCGGAGACCGTCCCGACGCCCGTCGAAGCGCCGCCGACGCTCCCGTCTGCGGTGCCGCCCCCAGAAACGGCGACGAAGCGGCCGCCTTCGTCATAATGGCGGCGACCATGCCGACTTCACCGAACCAACCGACGCTCTTCGACGCCGAACCGCCCGCCGACCCTGCGCAGACAAGCGCTGTCCCGGTCCCGGCACCGTCTCCTGTGGCCGAGCCGGACATCGCGCCCAGCGACGACCACGCGACGACCGGCGCGTCGACCGGGCAGGATGCGGACGCGCCCGCCGGCGCGTCCAGCGGGCCGAATGCGGACGCCCCCGCCGATGCCGCGCCTCAACAGCCCGGGCTGTCGATGCCGGATCCACCGGCGTCGATGCCGGTGATCGCCGCCGGAGCGCCCCTGCAGCGCGGCCGCCGCCCGTGGTGGGCCGGCCTGCTGGGGAAGGTGCTTGAACCGTGGATCGAACTGCGGATCGAACCACTCCCCGAAGCATTGGCGGACGACCCGCGCCCTATCTGCTACGTGCTGGAAGACTACGGACTGTCCAATGCGCTGATTCTCGACCGTGCCTGCCACGAAGCCGGCCTGCCCTCGGGGCTGCGGCCGCTGGCCGGCGATCCGCTGAAACGCGGGCGCGCCTACGTCGCGCTGTCGCGGCGCAACGCCGGCAGCACCCTGGTCAAGGCCGCCGACATGGCCGTGGACATGGCAGTGGACATCGCCACCGGCAAGCCGCCGAAGATGGCGCGCCCGGCGCGGCGCCACTCCGAGGCGCTGGCGCGACTGCTGGAGGCGCATCGCGCCGATCCATTGATGGACGTGCAACTGGTCCCGGTGTCGATTTTCGTCGGCCGCGCGCCGGATCGGAACAATGGCTGGTTCTCGGTGCTGTTCTCCGAGAACTGGACCCTGGTCGGCCGCTTCCGCCGGCTGCTGGCGATCCTGCTCAACGGCCGCGACACCGTGGTCCAGTTCGCCGCCCCGGTGGCGGTGCGCGGCGTGGTCGGCGAGGACCTGCCGCCCGAGCGCACCGTCCGCAAACTGTCGCGTGTGCTCCGCACCCATTTCAACCGCATCCGCGAGGCGGTGATCGGGCCGGATCTGTCCACGCGGCGGCTGCTGATCGACAAAGTGCTGACCGCAGACCCGGTGAAGCAGACCATCGCCGACACCGCGCGTCGCGAGAACAGCAAGGTCGAAGACGCCTGGAAGAAAGCGCACGCCTACGCCTACGAAATCGCCGCCGACTATTCGCCGCCGGTGGTGCGCTCGGCCTCGTTCCTGCTGACCACGGTGTGGAACCGGATCTACCGCGGCGTGCTGGTGCATCACCTCGATACGCTCAAGCAGGCCGCGCCCGGCTACGAAGTGGTCTACGTGCCCTGCCACCGCAGCCACATGGACTACCTGCTGCTGAGCTATCTGCTGTACACCAAGGGCATCGTGCCGCCGCATATCGCCGCCGGCATCAATCTCAACCTGCCGGTGATCGGCACGCTGCTGCGCAAGGGCGGCGCGTTCTTCCTGCGCCGCAGCTTCCGCGGCAACGCGCTGTATTCGGCGGTGTTCTCCGAATACGTCGCGCAGCTGGTCGCCGGCGGCTATTCGATCGAGTACTTCATCGAGGGCGGACGCTCGCGCACCGGTCGTCTGCTTCAGCCCAAGGGCGGCATGCTGGCGATGACCATCCGCGCCTTTCTGCGCCAGCCGACCCGGCCGGTGCTGTTCCAGCCGGTGTACATCGGCTACGAAAAACTGATGGAAGGCAGCAGCTACCTCGACGAACTGTCGGGCAAGCCCAAAGCGAAGGAATCGGTCTGGCATCTGCTGATGGGCATCCCCAGGGTGCTGCGGCAGAACTACGGCCAGGTGGTGGTGAATTTCGGCGAGCCGATCAAACTCGGCGATATCCTCGCCGAACAGGCGCCCGACTGGGACGGCAAACCGGTAGGCGAAGACGAGAAACCGCAGTGGCTGGCGGGTGCGATCGAAACCCTGGCCGATCGCGTCCAGATCAATATCAACCGCGCCGCCGACGTCAATCCGATCAACCTGCTCGCGCTCGCAGTGCTGTCCACGCCCAAGCATGCGATGGGCGAAGCCGATCTTCTTGCGCAGATCGCACTGTCGAAAACACTGCTGGCCGAGGTGCCGTATTCCGACCGCATCACCGTCACCCCGCACACGCCGGCGCAGATCGTCGCCCACGGCGAAGACATCGGCGTGCTCGCGCGCACCGCGCATCCGCTGGGCGACGTGCTGCACGTCGACGGCGACACCGCGATCCTGCTGAGCTATTTCCGCAACAACGTGCTGCATCTGTTCGTGGCTACCGCGTGGATCGCCTGCTGCTTCCAGCACAACCGGCGCATGAGCCGGCACACGTTGCTGCGCATCGGCCGGTCGCTGTACCCGTTCATGCAGGCCGAACTCTTTCTGCCCTGGGACGAAAGCGGCTTCGCCGATCACCTCGAGCGTACGATCGCCGTATTCATCCGCGAAGGCCTGCTGGAACAGGTCAGCGACGACGACGGAGGCATCCTCGCGCGCAACGCCGGGCAGTCCGACGAAGTCTTCCGTCTGCGCGCGCTCGGCCATCCGCTGCAGCAGGCGTTCGAGCGCTACTACATCGCGATCTCGGTGCTGGCGAAGAACGGCCCCGGCGCGCTGGGCGCCGCTGAACTGGAGAGCCTCTGCCACCTGGCCGCGCAGCGTCTCAGTCTGTTGTATGCGCCGGCCGCGCCGGAATTCTTCGACAAGACCCTGTTCCGCAGCTTCATCCAGAAACTGCGCGAAATGAAACTCGTGTGGGCCGACGAAAACAGCAAACTCGTCTTCGACCAGCGCCTCGACAACTGGGCCAAGGACGCGACCACCATCCTCGGCCGCGAACTGCGCCACACCATCGAGAAGGTCAGCCCCGAAGCGGTGAAGGCCGAAGCCACGCCTGCGGCGGATTGACGCCGCGCCCGCGCTGCGGCAAACGCGCCCGCCGCACCATCCCACCATCGACGAATCGAACCCCTGCATGAACGACATCGCCGCACCCCAAGCCACACCCGCCACGCGTCGCAGCGTTCTCGACTGGATCGAATTCATCGGCAACAAACTGCCCGAACCCGCACTGCTCTTCGCCCTGCTGGCGGCCGTGGTGGTGGTGGTCTCGGCACTGGGCGCAGCGATGGACTGGCAGGTGCAGCCGGTCAAGCCGACGGTGGTGATGACCACCGGGGTCGACGCCAGCGTCCAGGTCCCGAAGCTCGACGCGCGCGGCCTGCCGGAAATGACCCTGGTGGACAGCGGCGAACCGATCAGGCCGCGTTCGCTGATGACCGCCGACGGGGTGTACTGGATGCTCTCTTCCGCGCTGCGCAATTTCGCGCAGATGCCGGCACTGCCGCTGATCTTCACCGCGATGCTGGGCATCGGTCTGGCCGAGAAACTGGGTTTCTTCAGCGCCCTCATGCGCTGGCTGGCGCTGCTGACGCCGCGCAGGCTGTTGACGCCGGCGGTGGTGCTGCTGGGCGCGACGTCATCGGTGGCTTCCGATGCCGGCTACATCATTCTGCCGCCGCTGGCGGCCGCGCTGTATCTGGCGGTCGGTCGACACCCGGTCGCGGGGATGGCCGCCGCATTCGCCGGGGTCGCCGGCGGCTTCGGCGCCGGGTTTTTCCCCAACGGCAGCGATGGCGTGTTGACCGGCTTCGCCCAGGACGCAGCGCGGGTGATCGACCCGGCTTACAGCGTTTCGATCCTGCACAATTATTTCTTCAAGGTCGTGTCGGCGTTCGCGGTGATGCTGGGCGGCTGGTTCGTGACCGACAGAATCGTGGAGCCGCGGCTGCGGCGGCTGAATCCGGAAGACATGCAGTCGGCCGGCGACGACAGCGCGCGGAAAATGGCGCTGTCCTCGCAGGAACGCCGCGCACTGCGCGCCGCGCTGGCCAGCGCCTTCTGCGGCATGACGCTGCTGGCGGCGATGATCTTCGTGCCGGGCATGCCGCTGCACGGCGACGGCCAGCCCACCCTGCCCAACGGCCGGGTGATGACGCAGCAATCGGTCCAACTGGTGCCTGCCGGCATCGAGCTGGAAGAGGGCGCCTCCGTGCTCGCCAAGGAACCGCTGCAGGTGGTCGCAGACGGCGCACCGCGGCTTGCCGAATCGCCGGGGCCGCGCTGGTCGCATGTGATCGTGCCGATGATCGTGATCCTGTTCCTGCTGCCCGGACTGGTCTTCGGCGTGCTCAACGGCACGCTGCGCGGGCAACAGGATCTGGCCGACGCCCTGAACCACGGCATCCGCAGCATCGTGCCGGTGCTGGTGATGCTGTTCTTTCTCGCCCAGTTCGTGGCGTACATGGGCTACAGCGGCCTCGACCGGATGTTGGCCTATGCCGGCGGCAGTCTGCTGTTCGACGCGAGCCTGCCGATTCCGCTGCTGATCGTCGCCTTCGTGCTGGTGGTGGTGTTCGGCGACTTCGCGATGAGCGGCATGCTCAGCAAATTCGGCGTGCTGGCGCCGATCTTCATCCCGATGTTCATGATTGTGGGGATCAGCCCGGAGCTCACCACGGCCGCCTACCGTATCGGCGATTCGGTGGTGAACATCGTCACCCCGCTCAACTCCTATTTGCTGATCATTCTCGCGGTATTCCAGAAATATCGCCCCAGCGCCGGACTGGGCACACTCATCGCGCTGATGGTGCCGTATTCGATCGTACTGGGCCTGCTGTGGACCGCTGTGCTGGTGCTCTGGTACGTCTCCGGTCTGCCGCTTGGACCGGACTCGCCCCTGCATTACGTGCCCGGCGGATAACGGGCTGCAGCGGTGGCTGTCGCTCGCGACCCTCTGGTCGCGGCGCAGTTGTCCGCGACATCCGGCAATCGATCGACAGTAACAGTCGTTCACTGCAATCGACGGTGGTGGTGACCGGCGATTCGGGATCGACGGTCGACCATCGCACGACCACATCGCTGCGATGCCGACCCTTGTCGCCCAGCGTCCCCTCATAGATAGGATCGACCGCCGGTGGCGTGGGATCCGTCGCGGAAACCAGCAGCTGGTACGCGCGCTGCGCCTGCAGGCCATTGCCATCGGTCGCTTCGATGACGAAAGCGTACACGCCGACGGGCAGCGGATATCCGACCAGCAACCCTCGCGGATCGAGTGCCATCTGCTCGGGCAAGGTGCCTTCTTTCAAGACCCAGTGGATATCCGATGAGGCATAGCCGCCGGTGCTGTCGAGACTGAGCGGGACACGGTATTCGGTATCCACCATGGCCGGCGGCAGCGTCTGCGGCGCGATGTTCGGCACCGGCGCCTGTCCGCTGCCGTTGTCGCCCCAGCACACGCGGGCGCCATCGTCCCGAATCGCGCAGCTGTGGGCGAAGCCGGCGGTGATCGCCACGTAGGTCCCGGCAGGCGCAGTGGCCTGGCCGCGATCGTTGCGCCCCCAGCACGCCGCGCTGCCGTCCACCCGGATCGCGCAGTTGTGGAAGGCCCCGGCTGCGATGCCGCGATAGCGGGTGCCGGCCGGACCGGGAGTGGTGGTCTGGCCTTCGTTGCCCAAGCCCCAACACAACACATCGCCATCCTGAGCGATGGCGCAACTGTGGCGCTCCCCGACATCGACCTCACGGAAAGTGCCGGCCGGCGCCGTGGTCTGTCCATCGGCGGCATATCCCCAGCAGGCGATCGTGCCGTCGTCGCGGATGCCGCAGCTGTGGTTCAAACCGGTGGCGACGCTGCGGAACCGGTCCGGCGGTGGCGTGTTCTGGCCATTGATCCCCCAACCCCAGCAGTCAACGCTCCCGTTGCCGCGCAGCGCGCATCCGTTGAAATAACCGCTTTCCGCCGTGCGTACCGGTCCGCCGAACGGCGTGGCGCCACCATGCGTATCGTCGCCCCAGCAATGCAGCTCGCCGTCGCCGCTGATGTTGCAGGTGTGATCGCCGCCGGCATCCAGTGCGCGCGCGTACCCGGGCGCGACCGTCGCTTGGCGCCGGCTGTCGTCTCCCCAGCACATGCGCTCGCCGGTGCTGCGCAATGTGCAGGTGTGATGCTCGCCGGCCGAAAGGCTGCCCAGGCCGAAGCGATGGCTGGCGGTACGCAGTGATTGCGAGCGCGCGCCCCAGCAGACCAGTCCCAAAGCGGTCGTCACGCAAGTGACATCGCCGGCAGCGCCGAGCTTGCCGACGTAACCGAGCGTAGGCATCGCCAACTGCCCCTGTGCGTTGTTGCCCCAGCAGCGCAGCGTGCTGTATGCGATCACCCCGCAGGCATGGCGGTCGCCCACCGCGATACCGGTGAACCCGGTGTCGGTCGGCGGCACGATATCGGCCGCCGCCTCTCCCCAGCAGCGGACGCGGCGCGTCTGCTGCTCGATCGCGCAGACATTGCCGCCGCTGGCATGCAGCGCGAAGAAATTGCCGGTGCGCGGCTGATCCTCGACGGCCGGCCCTTGCCCCCAGCACTCGATACCACGGTCCAGGCGATTGCCGTAAGACCGCAGCCCACAGCTGAAATGATCGCCGCTGACCACCTCATCGTGTTGACCTGACGGTGGAGTCGCCTGACCGCCGCTGTTGTCGCCCCAGCACACCAGATTCAACGCGTCGTTGATTCCGCATGCGTGGCCGGTTCCGACGGAAATCTTGAAAAATCTGCCCAAAGGCGCCTGTCGCAGCGCCGCCCCCCAACACCTGACCTCACTGTTGCGCAATACACCGCAACCGCTGCTGTCGCCGAGACTCAGTGCGGTGAACAGCAGTGCCGGTGGCCGCAAGCTTCCAGGATCGCCGGCGCAGCCGGCATCGGCACGCGAGGGGTAATTATCGAGCGTGCACGCGATGCTGCCGTTGCCGCCGACGCTGACCGAGCCGGACAGCAGCTGTGGCGGATTGGTTTGTCCGTAAAGATTGTCGCCTCCCCAGCACGACACCGTACCGTCGACGGCGCGCGCGCAGTTGTGCGTGGCCCCTGCGGCAACCGCAGTGAAACGCCCGGTCGGAGCCGCGCGCTGGCCTGCGCTGTTGTCGCCCCAGCAGACAATGACGCCATTTTCGCGAAGCGCGCAGGCATGACGTTCGCCGACGGCGATCGCGGTGTGGTTGCCCCCGATAGGCGGTGCGGCCTGGCCCTGTGCGTTCGAGCCCCAACAGACGACGCGTCCATCGCTGCGGAGCGCGCAGCCATGGGTATCGCCGATATCGACCGCGATGAAACGATCGGACGGCACCGACCCGAGACCGGGCGTGCCTGCCGCATGCCAGCAATTCAGCAAGCCATTTCCGCGCAGCGCGCAGCCATGGTCCTGCGCAACGCTCACCGCTGTATAACCGGCATCGGTTGGTGCGGCAGCTGCCATCGCGCCGCCCCAGCAGGTCACTCGACCGTCGGCGCCGAGCGCACAGTTTTCGCCGCGTCCGGCGGCGACCGCCACGAATGCGCCGGCGGGCGACGGCGAACCATCAAGTGCTTCCCCGCCCCAACACAGCACCTCGCCGTTCGCGCGCAACGCGCACATGTGCTCCGCGCCTGCACTTACTTCAAGAAACCGGTCGGTGGGCGCAACCGCATCGCCAAGGCCGATTCCGCCCCAGCATGCCAGCGTGCCCTCTTCGCGGATCGCGCAGGAGTGGTATCCGCCGGCGTCCAGGACCCGGCCCGCCCCGCCCATCGTCGGCTGCGTCTGCGCCCACAGCATCTGCGACAGGGACACGCACGCGACCATCAACACCAGCGCCCATCGTCGCGCAGACCACAACCCACGATTCGACCGTTTCATCCGGACCCCCTGTTACCCGGGCGAAAGTGTATCGGCTGCCATGGCTGTTTTCGATCCCGGACGGAGCGGCCGTAACGCCCGCTCAGGATCGCCGGGCATCCGCTTGCGTTGGACATCACGCAGCAACAGGCGTTCGTGGCTCAGCGCGCGAGTAGGAAGCGCAACGTAATCTCCACACGCGCGCGCCACGCTGCTTCGTTGTGTTCGGCGCCTTCGAAGCGACGGGTGATCCAGTTGTTCCCTTCGATGTAGCCGCGTTCGCGCAGTGCCTTGTCCATCCGCGCCTGATGCGGCGGATACATCGCATCCAGCGCAGCGGTGCCGTGATCGAAATACAGCCGATGCGTGCGCGGATCGGGCAGATGCGCGCCGAGCCAATCGATCACGCAGCCGTCGCAGGCGGGCCAGTGCGTGGACACCGCGCCGACGCCGCCGAACACCTCGGGATACTGCGCGGCGGCGTACAGCGAGATCAGTCCGCCCATGCTGGAGCCCATGATCGACGTGTCGTCGCGGCCGGGCAGGGTGCGGTACTGCGCGTCGAGGAAAGGTTTGAGTTCCTCGACGAGAAAACGCAGATAGTCGTCCGAACGGATGTCGTCGGCACGGCCGATCGGACGGCCGTCGATGCCGCTGCCGACCGTCTCGGTGCGCACCGGCGCTCTGGGCATGTATTCGGCGAAGCGCAGCGGCGAGTTCCACACGCCGACGACGATAGCTTCGCGGATCTCGCCCGCTTCGATCAGCCGCGTCATCGCGCCGTCGATGTCCCAATCGATACCGGTGTAGCTCAGCGACGGGTCGAATACGTTCTGGCCGTCGTGCACGTACAGCACCGGATAGCGCTTGTCCGGATCTTTGCCGTAACCCGGCGGAAGCCACACATCGACATCGCGTGCAGCGATATGCCGCGACGGCATGCGCTGCCAGCTTTCGGTGGCGCCTGTCGCATCGAGCGGCGGCGCGTGCACGGCATAGGCCCAGCGCAGAAATACCGGCAGCATCTTCGCCCATGCGACCTGCTCATGTTTGCCGCCTGCGAGCAAAAAGAGCGATGCGTCGGCGCGCGTCGTCTTTGCGGCATGGTCGAGATTCACCGAATGGCCGAGCTGACGCAGACCTGGTTGACGCACATGGTGGCCGTCCTCGGCTTCGTGCCAGCCATCGATGAGGTCGCGGGTATCGTCGAGCACGTCAATGACGCCGTCGCCGTCGCGGTCGTCGGTTTCTTCCGCATCGCCGATCGCGAAGAAGAACCGGCTGCCCGCGCGATACGTGCCGGTCGCGATCATCCGCTGCGCGAATCGGTCGGCCTGGACCCCGGCAATATCGTCGGGCTTCGGCGACAGCCACAGCGATGGCGAGAACGCGCCGACATTGGCGAAGACTTCCGGATACTGCCAGCCGAGATTCAGCGCGTTCGCGCCGCCCAGCGACCAGCCGAGGATCGCGCGCGCGTCCGGACGTGCGTGAGTCCGGTACTGCGCGTCGATGGTCGGCACCAGGCGCGTCGCGACCCATTCGGAATACGCGTGCGCCTGCGTGCCGATGGCGCCGACGCGCAGCGGCGAGACCAGGCCGCGCTGCGCCGCGCGATCGGAAAACCCATAGGCGCCCATGCGGTCTTTCGGCATATCGATCGCGACCGCGATCAGCGGCCTGATCCCGCCATCGTCGATCAGCGCGTTCAACGTCGTCTGCAGCGCGACCGCTTCGGCGTCCTGGCCATCGTTGAGGTAGAGCACCGGATAGCCGATGTCCGACAGCGGGTCATAGCCGTTCGGCAATAACACGCGAACGCGCAGCCCGTCGGGCGCAAGCTCGGGGACGGCAAGCGTCAAGACATCGATGCGTGCGCGGTCGCTGCGCATCGTCGCGTCCTGCGCGTGCAGCGTGGGTGCGACGAACAGCGCGGCGAACAGCGACAGCAGCGCCAGACCGCAATGAAGACGACGGACTCTCATCGAACGATGCTCCGGCGAGCGGATCAGGCAGGCGCCAGATTGCGGCGGCAGGTGAAAAATCCATTGAGGCTGAGCCGGCCCACGCGCGGATCGCGCGACAGCAGCTCCGGATGCGCGATCTCGCCGCTGTGGAACACCATGCCTTCGTAGAAAATGATCCGGTTGAAGCGCGCGGGTACGGTCTGCAGTTTCTCGAACCAGATGTTCGATGCGGTCATGTAGCCGGTCTCGATGCCGTAACGCGCGCGGAAGCGCGCGGCGTCCAGGCGTTCCGCATCTTCGATCAGCGGCAGAATGACATCGGGAGGGTAGCGGGGTGCATAGAAACTGGTGCCGCCCAGACGCGCGTCCCGGAACAGATACAGCACCGACGCGACGATGCGATGGCGCGGATCGACGCTCAGCCGGTCGACATGGCAGATCGACTGCGACGGCGACAGCTGCGACGGCGGCGTGGCGGTGATCGCGAGGCGGCTGTACATGCGCTCGGTGCGCCGCACGTCGAAGGCGCGACGGACATGGGTGGCGAAGAACGCATCGAGCTGCGCAGAGAACGCGCCGGGCATGCGCAACTCGGGGCCGGGGTAGGCGTTGTGTCCGGCCTCGGTGAATGCGCCGCTCTGGGCGGCGGCCAGTTCCACCAGCGCATCCGGATCCAGCAGGGCATCGTCGATGACGTAACAGACGTGGCGCCCGTGGATCGGCACGGTCTGGACGCGCGGTGCGGGGTTGAACATGATCGTGGCTCGATATCCTCAACGCTTCGGCAGGAAGCGTATCGCCTGACCACCGCCCGCGCCAAGCCGCAATGTCAGGGTGTCGGTGCTGGTCACGTCGCGGGTCTCGCGGACGAAGGCGAACGGCTTCGTCCGGTAGTCCGCACCGTCGCCGTCGCGGTAGATTTCGGCGACGTATTTGCGCTTTGGGTTCAGGAACGACAGCGACACCGTCAGCGTGCGCGCGGTCTCGTCGGTCACGCTGCCCAGATACCAGTCCTCGCTGTTGCGATCCTTGCGCACGATCGTCGCGTAGTCGCCGACCTCGCCGTTCAGCACGCGGGTGTCCTGCCAGTCGACGGCCACGTCGCGGATGAACTGGAACGCATCCATGTGCGGTGGGTAGTGTTCCGGCAGATCGGCCGCCATCTGGATCGGGCTGTACAGCACCACATACAGCGCGAGCTGACGGGCCAGCGTGCTCTGCAGCGGCTGACCACGCCCCTGCAGGCTGAGCACGCCGGGCGTGAAATCCATCGGGCCGGCGAGCATCCGGGTGAAGATCAGGTTCGGCTCGTGCTCGGGCGGATTCGGTGGATTGCCCCAGGCATTGAATTCCTGGCCGCGCGCGCCTTCGCGCGAGATCCAGTTCGGATACGTGCGACGCAGTCCGGTGTCCTTGATCGGCTCGTGCGCATTGATCGCGACGCGATGTTTCGCCGCCGCCTGCACCACGCGCAGGTGATGGTTGCTCATGAACTGGCTCTCGTGCCACTCGCGCGTCACCGGGTCGCCGGGTCGATCCTGTCGTTCGATCTGTCCGGCGTCGCAGACGTAACCGGTCTTCACCGAGTCGATGCCCAGCCGCTCGAACAAGGCGAACGCCTGGTCCATCTGCCGCTCGTAGTGGCTGACCGCGCACGCGGTTTCGTGGTGGCCGATCAGATGCACGCCTTTCGACTTGGCATAGGCCGCCAAGCCTTCCAGATCGTAGTCCGGCGTGGGTTTGCTGAAGTCGAAGTCCCAGCCGTTGGCGAACCAGTCGCCGTCCCAGCCGATGTTCCAGCCCTCCACCAGCACGCCGCGGAAGCCGTATTTAGCCGCAAAATCGATATGGCGCCGGGTGTTCTCCGTGGTTGCACCATGCTTCGGTCCGGTGGCCCAGGTTTGCTGGTCGAGATGCATCGCCCACCAAACGCCGACGTACTTCGACGGTTTGAACCAGCTCACGTCGCCGAGTTTGTTGGGCTCGTTGAGATTGAGGATCAGATTGGACTCGACCAGCCCACCGGCGCGGTCGGCGATCTGCACGGTGCGCCATGGCGTGGTGAACGGCGTGCGGCGCACGACCTTGGCCGGGCTGCCGGGCGTCAGCGCGGCGCGCAGGACGCCGCCATCGCCTTTCGCCAGATTCATGCCCGCGTAGTCCACCAGCGCCGCTTCATGCACGGAAACATGGACACCGTCGTCGGTGCGCAGCGTGATCGGCGTCTGCGCCACGCCCACTTCCGCCAATGGCGTGCGGCTGTAGAGGTATTCCTCGCGGTTCCATTCGAACGCCGGGATCCACCAAGCGGTCGCCGGCCCGACGATCGCGAATTCTGTCAATTCTTCCGCGATCTGCACCTCGTCCATGGCCGGCTGCTTCGGAAATTCGTAGCGGAAGCCGATGCCGTCATCGAACACACGGAAGACCATATCGAAGCGGCGGCGGTCGTGGTCGCGCTCCACGAACGTCGCGCGCAGTTCGTTGTAGTGGTTGCGGACGAAGCGGCGCTCGCCCCAGGGTTGTTCCCAGGTTTCGTCGAAGCTGCGCGCCGACTGCGTGTCCAGGGTGATACCGCGCAGCAACTGGCGCCCGTTGCGCAGGATGAAGCCCAGCCGGGAATCGCCGATCAGCGGCTGGCCGTTGCGGGCGACGCGATAGGCCAGCCGGCCTTCGTTGCTGAGATCGAGTTCAACCTTGAGCTTGCCGTCGGGCGAGGCCACTTCGGCGACGGTCGCGGCAGATGCCGGGCCGGCGATCCACGCTGCTGCGAACAACACACACGCCGTACCGATGCGGTGCGGGATGGAATCGGAGCGGGGTGTACGCATGGCGGATCCTGGTTGAAGGAGACTGGAGCAGAGACATCGGGGGCAGAGACATCAGCACATCGCGAGTAGAGCCGTCCCGAAAAGCCGGTGCGCCAAGGCGCACCCTATGACACTACGCGCGTGACGACAGATCATGGGACGACATAGACCACCGCCGATCTTGCCGGAATCGTGAAGCGGCCGCTGCGCGCGTCGTAGCGCGCCTCACGCACCGGTCGCGTATCGGCGGCATCCGCCGCACGCTGCACCGGATGCAAGGCATACGCCTTGCCCTTTTCTTCCGGCAGCGTAAGCGTCTGCATGTCAGGCGATACATTCAGGAAATACAGGATTTCCCTGAAGCCGGCCCCGGCATAGCCCGCACCATCGAGATGCGCGGCGATGACCACCGGATTCTGTTCGGGGCCGATATTGCGGAAGGTCAGCCGCGTTTCCACATCGTTCGCCGTGCGCATGCGGAACAGGGTCGAGCTGCCGCGGATCTTCAACACGTCGTTGAATGCCTCGCGCATCCACACGATCTGCTCGGAATGCGGCTTGATCGACGGATCCGCGAGCACCGGTTTGAGCAGCGCCCAGTCCTTGCCATTGTCGCGCGCCGGCGGCAGGCCGGCGCCGAAACCGTTGTCGGTGTAGGTCCAGTCGAGCCGGTTGAACCAGTCGCCGGAATCGTAACTGTTGCGGTCCAGCGATTTGGAGCGCAGCACTTCCATGCCGGCGTGGTAATAGGCGATGCCCTGGCTGAAACCCACGAACGCCGCGCCGAGCAGCTGCACGCGGGCGCGGTCTTCGCGTGTGGTCTCGCGCGGCAGCTTCAGCGCGAGGATGTCGAAGAGCGTCGGGTTGTCGTGATTCTCGACATAGTTCACGACTTCGCCCGGCTGCGCGGCGTAGCCGGCGGGTTGTCCTGCGTAGTCGGTGTCCGCAAGCCGTTTGGTTTCGCCAGCGGCTGTGGTCATGCGCACATCGCGCAGCGTGCCGGCGAGTCCGATCCGCGCCATGTCCGCCGCGCGCAGCAGGGCTTCGCGCTGGTCTTTGCCGGCGGCCATCGCATTCGGCGCGTAGTGCAGCCCGCTGAGCAGGCCCTGCGCCAGCAGCGCCTCGCCGCTGTCGCAACAGCCGCCGCCGCGCAGTGCGTCGCGGGCGCGGTCGCTGAAGGTGGCGATGCCGCTGTCGTTGAGCGACAGCTGCGAGGCCTGCACGAAGCGCGCGCCGTTGGCGATCTCGCCGAAGTTCCAGCCTTCGCCGATCAGATCGATGCGGCGGCCAGTGGCGGCGTCGACCGCGCGCTGCAGCCGCTCCATCGCCTCGCGCGGCTGGTGGCCCATCAGGTCGAAACGGAACGAGTCGATACGGTACTGCTGCGCCCACAGTGCGGCCGATTCGATCATCAGCTTCGCCATCATCCGGTGTTCGGTGGCGGTGTTTTCGCAGCAGGTGGAGCGCTCGATCCTGCCGTTGGCGTCGAGGCGCTGGTAATAGCCGGGGACGATGCGATCGAGCACCGAGGTCGGCGCCTGGCCTGCGGTCGTGGTGTGGTTGTAGACCACGTCCATGCCCACGCGCAGCCCGGCGGCATGCAGCGCCAGCACCATCGCACGGAACTCGCGCACGCGCCCGGCGCCGTCGTCGGGATCGGTGGCGTAACTGCCTTCCGGTGCGTTGAAGTGATACGGGTCGTAGCCCCAGTTGAAACAGTCTTTCGCCGCCACCGCGCTGGAAGCGGTCTGCTGCGCTTCGCTGTCGGGCGCCGCCGCCGGAATTGTGGGGGTCAGACAGTCGCGCTCGGGAATGGTGGCGAGATCGAACACCGGCAGCAGATGCACGTCGGTCATGCCGGCCTTGCCGAGCGCGCGCAGATGACGCATGCCGGCCGTATCGGTCTCGGTGAAGGCCAGATACTTGCCGCGCCATTCGGGACGCACGGTCTTGTCGCCGATCGAAAAGTCGCGCACATGCAGTTCGTAGATCGTCATGTCGGTGGGCGACGCCAGCGGCGCGGGGCGCGCTGCATCGTCCCAGCCTTCTGGTTTGGTCGAAGCGTTGTCGAGATCCAGCGCCACGCTGCGCTTCGAGTCTGCGGTCAATCCGACCGAATACGGATCGGTGACGCGATTGCGGACGATGCCCATGCCGGGGACGAACACGTCGACGAGGTAGGCGTAATGCTGGCCGTGCAGCGCATCGGGCAGATCAAGCGTCCACACGCCGGTGGCATCGTCGCGATGCGCCGGAAAGGTGCGCGTGCTGGCCGAGGCACTGGTCAAGGTATTGGTCAAGGTATTGGTCAAGTACAGGCAGACCGCGACCGCGCGCGCGGTCGGCGCCCACAGCGCGAAGCGCGTGGCCATGTCTTCGGAGATGGCCGGCCGGCCGTAGCGATGCACACCCAGCGTGGCGGATTCCGCCGCTGCGTACAGATCGTCCAGCGCGCCGGGCGTCTGCAGCGCTGTCGCCTCGAGTACCCGGCCCTGCGCATCTTCGCGGACCAGCAGCACCTGGTCGCGCATCAGCGCGGGCAACTGCACCAGCGCAGGCTCCGACACTGCGAATCGTGGGCCGCTGCCGATGAAGCGGGCGCGTTCGGCCTGCGCTGGGCCCAGTTTCGCCTTGACCGGCGTCAGCGCGATGCTGCCGTCCGCACCGGCGACCGGGTGACCGGGTTGCGCGCGCAGTGCGGCGGTCGCAGAGCGGTACAGCCGGAAGCGGCCTTCGACCGGCGCGCCCGGCCACTGGACCAGTTGGCGATCCAGCCAATAGGCGCGGGCATCGCGGGCGGGCTCGGCCGCCGCGTGAAGCACGGTCGCGGTGTCGACAGCGTTGCAGGCGGCGCGCAGATCGCCTGCCCCCGGGACGCCGGCAAGCGCGGTACTGGACACCAGCCCGGCCAGCGTTGCCATGAATACGTATGCAACGCGGTGCGGCACCGCATCGGGGCGGTTCCGCCGCATCGCGGGATGACCTGCGGCGGCTTGAATCGCATACTTGTCGCGTCTGTCATCGCGCATATCGAAGAGACTCCGCTGCATGAATGCTGTACCTGTCGAAGCCAGCCCTGATGCCGGCCGTGTATCCGAAATCGTGATCGTGGGCGGCGGCACCGCCGGCTGGATGACCGCCGCCGCGCTGTCCAAAGTCCTGAGCCGATCGTATTCGATCCGGCTGGTGGAATCCGAGGAGATCGGCACCGTCGGCGTCGGCGAAGCCACGATCCCGATGATCAAGCTGTTCAACAGCGCGCTGGATCTGGACGAGAACCAGTTCGTCCGCGAAACCATGGGCTCCTTCAAGCTCGGCATCGAATTCGTGAACTGGGGCCGGCTCGGCGACAGCTATATCCACGGCTTCGGCAAGATCGGTCAGGACCTCGGTCTGGTGCCGTTCTACCAGTACTGGCTGAAGATGCACCAGGCCGGCAAGGCCGCGCCGCTGGACGACTATTCGATCAACACCTACGCCGCGCGCCACAACAAGTTCATGCGCGCTGTGACCGACCGGCCGAACTCGCCGTTGGCCGATATCGGCTATGCCTATCACTTCGATGCCGGGCTGTATGCGCAGTTCCTGCGTCGCTACGCCGAGGCGCGCGGGGTGGTCCGCACCGAAGGCAAGGTGATGGGCGTCGAACAAAATCCGGAGAACGGCTTCATCACCGCGATCACGCTCGACAGCGGCGAGCGCATTCCGGGGCAGCTGTTCGTCGACTGTTCCGGCTTTCGCGGCCTGCTGATCGAGCAGACGCTCAAGACCGGCTATATCGACTGGACGCATTGGCTGCCCTGCGACCGCGCGGTGGCGGTTCCCTGCGTGCGCACCACGCCGCTCACGCCCTACACGCGCTCCACCGCGCGCGACGCCGGCTGGCAGTGGCGCATTCCGCTGCAGCACCGGGTCGGCAACGGCCATGTATTCAGCAGCAAATTCATCAGCGAAGACGAAGCCACGGCGGTGGTGATGGCCAACCTCGAAGGCGAGGCCCTGGCGGAACCGCGCGTGCTGCGCTTCGCCACCGGCAAGCGCAAAAAATTCTGGAACAAGAATGTGGTCGCGATCGGCCTGGCCAGCGGCTTCATGGAGCCGCTCGAATCGACCAGCATCCATCTGATCCAGTCCAGCATCGCGCGTCTGAGCGCCTTCTTCCCGCATACCGGTTTCGACGAGACCGACATCGACGAATTCAACAATCACTCCGATTTCGAGTTCGACAAGATCCGCGATTTCCTGATCCTGCACTACCACGCCACCGAACGCGACGACACGCCGTTCTGGAACTACGTGCGCACGATGGACGTGCCCGAATCGTTGAGCCGCAAGATGGCGCTGTTCAACAGCAACGGCCGGATCTTCCGCGACGGCAGCGAGCTGTTCGCCGAACCCAGCTGGGTGCAGGTGATGCACGGCCAGCGGATGGCGCCGAAGTCGTACCACGCACTGGTGGATGTGTATCCGGAAGAGAAGATCACCGAATTCATGGGCAACATCCGCAGCGTGATCGCCAACTGCACCCGGGCGATGCCCACCCACGAGGACTTCATCGCCAAGCACTGCGCCGCCAAGACGATGTAAGCCTGGACGATGTGAGCTTGCGCGTGGGCGTTGCTGCTGCATGCTGGTGCGCCTCCGCCGTGGCGGCCCGGGAGCGCGACGATGCCACGCACGTGAAGGTCGCGCGGCTGAATACGTTTACACGAGAAAAACCCGCACTAATGCTGCACTGCAACGTGCCGTGCGCGATGCGCAAGGGCATCGTTGGCCGCGCAGTCATGACGACGTCAGCTGTGTGCACTTCCCTCAAGGACATCACGATGAACCCAAGCACCACGCGCCAAAAGCCGCAGCTGTCGTTCTGGCAGATCTGGAACATGTGCTTCGGCTTCCTCGGCATCCAGTTCGGGTTCGCGCTGCAGAACGCCAACGTCAGCCGCATCTTCCAGACCCTGGGCGCGGAAATGGACGCGCTGCCCGGGCTGTGGATCGCGGCGCCGCTGACCGGACTGATCGTGCAGCCGATCGTGGGCTACATGTCCGACCGCACCTGGACCGGCCTCGGCCGTCGTCGTCCCTACTTCCTGATCGGCGCGGTGCTGGCGTCGCTGGCGCTGATCGCGATGCCCAACTCGCCGACGCTGTGGATAGCGGCCGGCCTGCTGTGGGTACTCGATGCGTCGATCAATATCTCGATGGAGCCGTTCCGCGCTTTCGTCGGCGACCAGCTGGCGGTATCGCAGCGCGCGAAAGGCTACGCGATGCAGAGTTTCTTCATCGGCGTCGGCTCGGTGATCGCGAGCATGCTGCCGTGGATCCTGGAAAAATACGGGGTCGCCAACTCGGCGGCGCCGGGCGAGGTGCCTGATACGGTGCGCTATGCGTTCTATGCGGGCGCCGGCGTGCTGCTGGGGGCGATCGCGTGGACGGTGCTGAGCACCCGCGAGTATCCGCCGGACCAGCTGCAGGCGTTCGACGAAGCGCCGCCGTTGCCGCGCAGCGAAACCGACCGCGCACGCATGCTGCGCAACGGTCTGATCTGGCTCACGGTGGGTGCGGCGGCGCTGGCCTTCGTGTTTTTCGAGAAGCTCGATCGCCAGCTGTATCTGCTCGGCGGCCTCATCGCCGCGTACGGCATCGCTCTGCTGTTGCAGCAGTTCTTCAACCGCAACGGCGCCTTCGCCACGATCATGAGCGATCTGCACGACATGCCCGAAGCGATGCGCAAACTGGCGCTCGTGCAGTTCTTTTCGTGGTTCGCACTGTTCGCGATGTGGATCTACACCACCAGCGCGGTCACCGCCGTGCACTACGGCGCCACCGACACCGCATCTGCGGCCTACAACACCGGCGCCAACTGGGTCGGCGTGCTGTTCGCCGCCTACAACGGCTTCGCGGCGCTGGCCGCGATCTTCATCCCGATGATGGCGCGCCGTTTCGGTCTGCGCTGGACGCACCTGATCAACGTCACCCTCGGCGGCCTCGGGCTGCTGTCGATCACGATCATTCGCGACCCGCAGTGGCTGCTGCTGTCGATGGTCGGCGTCGGATTCGCCTGGGCATCGATACTGTCGCTGCCTTACGCGCTGCTGTCCGACAGCGTGCCGGCGAAGAAGATGGGCGTGTACATGGGCATCTTCAATTTCTTCATCGTCATCCCGCAATTGGTCGCCGCCAGCCTGCTCGGTTTTCTGCTCAAGACCTTCTTCGATAACCAGCCGATCTATGCGCTGGTGATCGGCGGCGCGAGCATGATCGTCGCAGGCCTGTGCGTGCTGCGGGTCAGCGAGCCGCAGGGGCATGCGGCGCCTGTTGCTGCGGCGCATTGAGGTTCTGCCTTTGCAGAAGAGCCGAAGGATTCCCGATAGGCGCTGAGGTGGGGTGCGGTATGACCTCTCCGACGGTCTGCAGCGCAGCGACCGGCCAGAACCGACGGCGCTCCATCCACCTCGCAGGCGCATCATGCAAACGCGCAAGTCGCGACACGCTGCGGGCTTTCAACAGCCGAATGGCTGGTCAACAGTCGCCGCATCCCTCGCGACGTCAGTCGCTCCCGCGCAAGCCTATTCGTTGATGGCGGTCAGTTCGCGCGTCGACACCGGCAGGAACGCCCAGAACGGTACGCGATCCTTCGCCCAGCGCTCAGCGGTCTGGTTGAGGATGTCGAGGACCGTGTCGAACGATTCCGATGCCTGCGCCCGCCAGTCGCCGGTGTGTTCCAGCAGCAGCACGTAACCCTCGGCCGGAAACCAGGACAGATCGCTCAGGCAATCGGCCAGCGCGTCGAGGTTTTCGCCGAACCATTCCGGGAAGCGCAGCGCGTCCGCGATCTCGCACATCGCCGCCTCGGCATCGCCGCATCCGCGCAGATCCACCGGCACCACCGCGAACTTCAGCGTGGTGGCGCCTTCCAGCAGCGATTCGCGGTCGCGGACATCGACGAAGTATGCGCCGGCCTGCGACGCGTCCGCCAAAAGCGTGCCCAATTCGATATCGCTCATCGCGATGTCTCCCCGACACTGGATCCGCTGCCATCAAGCATGAACCGACGAAAGCTGCGGTAATGATCGTCGGTGTAGAAATACTCCACCGGCGGACGTCCGCCGGCGACGATCCGCCGCGCGCCGCGATCGCGTGAGCCCGGGGTTTCGACGGTGTATTCGCGGTAATACCCGCGCGACTGTCGCGGCAGCCTGTTTTCGCGATTGCCGAACACGCCGTCGTCCTGACGATACGGATATGGGCCGCCGCGTTCAATCAGCCGCAGCGTGTCGATGGCTTCGGCCGGCAGAAACGCGGGATAGGCCGCAACCGGTGCCGTGGCCGTAGCTTCCACCATTGGCGGCGGTGTTTCGAGTGTCGTCGTTTCGCGCGTTGGTTGCGCGCGCGCGCCGCGTGCGGTGTCGCTGGCCCCAATGTCGCTGGCCCCAATGTCGCCGGGCACGACGTCGTTCGGCGTGCGAAAGGTGGTCCAAGCGAACGCAGCCAGCAGCGCAACCGCGACGATCGCCATCCATTTCGATCCCGATGTCGGTTTGCGCATCGCCTGTCTCCCGCCTCGAATAAGGTCGCAGTCTAGGCCTGCGGCGGCGCCCGTGCGCTGATCCGCATCAATTATCGTCCGCAGCGCGCAGTGCGGACGGTTTCAACCGCAGGCAGCTTCAACCGCAGGCAATGGCGATGATCTTTCCGGTCTTGTCCACGTGGATGTTCAGACGGTCGCCACGGTAGTCCATCGTCACCATCATGTCGGGTTCGATCACCCGCACCGCTTTCGCGCCGCTGGCGGACACCGCCGCCCGCACCGTGCCGTCATCCGCATTCCGGCCGACGAACCGCTGCGCGGCCTCGGCGTTGCAACCAGCATCTTCCAAACCTGGCCCGACACGGATCTGTTCTTCGGGCGGCAATGGCCCGCTTTTCATCCGTGGCTTGCTGCTTGCGGTGCTTTCCTCGCCATCGTCACCGCCGGGCGGTGGTTCGTTCGATGACACCGGCGCGCAGGCGGCAACGGACAACAGCGTGAACAATGAGATCGGCAGATGCGACATGGCGGTTCTCCTGAATGGGCCGAACCGCAGTATGCACACCGGGGCGGATCGCGGTTCCGGCCCGTCGGAGGCGCCTCGGGCAAGGTTCATGGCCGCAAGCAGCGCGGTGGCGATCGCACCGGCCTCCGGTCGCCGTGACTTTCGGCCTGTTGACGGGTCCGGGTTTCTGTTCTACAACTGTAGTACGACAAGTGTAGAAGAAACATCCAATGGCCGAAGACATCGTATTGAGCGACCTGCAGCTGGACCTGATGCGGGTGTTGTGGCGGGCAGGCGACCTCAGCGTGGCCGAGGTCACCGACGCGCTGGCCGACCGTGCGCTGGCCCACACCACGGTGGCGACCCTGCTGACCCGGCTGGAGAAACGCGGCGCGGTGGCCGCGCGGCGCGATGGCCGGATGCTGGTCTACACCGCCTGCGTCAGCGAAGCGCAGGTGCGGCGGAACATGGTGTCGAGCCTGATCGCCCAGGTGTTCCGCGGCGACCCTAAAGCGTTGCTGGCGCATCTGGTGAGCGAACGCGAGGTGGCGCAGGGCGATCTTGAACAGGTGCGCGCGCTGCTGCAGCGCGACGATGCCGACGGGAGTGCCTCGCGATGATCGACTGGATCGAAGGGTTGCCGCTGTCGGTGCCCGCCGGATGGCTGATGGCCTTCGCGCTGCACGCCACGCTGCTGTTGTCGGTGGTGTGGATCGTCGAGCGGCTCGGCGGTTTGAAACATCCCGGCTGGGCGGAATGGGCATGGCGGGTCGCCCTGTTCGGTGCGTTCGTGTCGGTCGCCGTGGAACAGCTGCCCTGGGATGCGATGCGCGCATCGTCCGGAGGGGCGCAGTCGATGACCGTGCCGAGTCCGCTGCCGCAGTCCTCGACCGTTGCCGATCCCGCAGATGCGCCGATGGTGATGGCGTCGTCGGCGACTGCGATCGACGCTGCGGTCGCAACGCCGGTCGCGCGGACGACAGGCATCGCTCCGGTTGCGCTGCCGCTCGCGAGCGATGCGATGTTCATCGGGCTTGCCCTGTGGCTGCTGGGCACGGCGGTGCTGTTGGTGCGTCTGCTGGTGCAGGCGCGGGGTCTGCTGCGGTTGCGGCGAAGACTGCTGCACGAAGGCGCACCTGCGGGCGAAGAGCTGCAGCGCAGGCTGCAGGCGCTCGCGCAGGACATGCGGGTACGCGTGCCGACCTTGCGCATCCTGTCCGGACTGGCCAGTCCGCTGGTATTGCCCGGTGCGGTGCTGTTGCCGCGTTGGGCCGAAGGGCTGGACGCATCGCAGCAGCGCGCGATGCTGGCGCACGAGCTGGCCCATCTGCGTCGTCGCGATCCGCTGTGGCGGCCGCTGCAGCGGTTGGCGCTGGTGCCGCTGTTCTTCCATCCACTGGCGTGGCACGCGCTGCGCCGTCTGGAAACGCTGGCCGAAACGCTGTGCGATGCCGCTGCAGTGGAACGCAGCGGCAGCGGACGCCCTCTGGCCGAATGCCTTGCCGAATGCCTGGCGCGCAGCGCCGGCTCCAATCAATACGACCCTCACAACACCGAACAACGCGGCGCCGGCTGGGCGCTGGCGATGGCCGAACGCAGCGGCGGCATCGTCGACCGCGTGCGCACCCTCCTGGAGAACTCGCAGATGAAGATTTCAACCATCCCCGTGCGCTGGCGCTGGACGGCCGCCGTACTTGTACTGATCGCGCTGATCGCATTGCCCGGAGTGATGGTGGTCAGCCGGCCCGGCGTCCTGGCCGACGCGGTCTGGAAGCATGCGCTATCGATCACCATCCGCCACAACGGCGAATCCCTGACGATCCGCTCGTCCGCGCCAGCGCCAGGAGAAACCCTGCGCGCAACGATCGACGGAGATGTGGCGTTCAACGCGGTCGAAAGCGATGTCGCACGCATGGGGCCGCGTGCCGTATTCCAGATCGAGCAGCGTCGCGCCGGCGTCACGCGCAGCCTGCGGATGTTGCCCGGCAAGAATGGTCCGATTCGCGAGTACAGCGTCGACGGCGTCGCCAGACCGTTCGATGCCGAGGCCAAAGCCTGGCTGGCGACAGCGATTCCCGATGTCTATCGCTTCAGTGGCCTGCAAGCCGAAGCGCGCGCAAAACGCATCCTCGCGCGCGGCGGCGCTGCGGCGCTGCTCGATGAAATCGGCATGCTCAAGAACGATTTCGTGCGTGCGGCCTATCTCGGCCAGTTCTTCGTACTGGCGCAGCCGGATCAGGCGCAGATGGCGAAAGCGTACGCGTTGATGCGCGACATCGGATCCGATTTCGAGAAGCGCCGCGCGCTGGACACGGCGCTGGCGCGTCAGCCACTGGCGCCCGACCATCAGCTGGCATTGCTGTCCATAGCAGCGACGATCGATTCGGATTTCGAATGCGCGGAGTGGCTGATCGAAGCCGCCGAAAAACTGCCGGTGAACGACGCCAGCGCCGCCGAATGGTCGCGTGTCCTGCGCGGGCTTGACAGCGATTTCGAGCGCAGACGCGCACTGGTCGCGGTGATCGAGCATGGCGCGCCGCGCGTCGAGGCGGCAGCGCTCGCGCTGCAGTCGATGCAGGGAATGGACAGCGACTTCGAGCAGCGTTCCGTACTGGAAGCGGCAGCCAAAACCGGCATCGCCCTGCAGGACAAGGATTATCTCGCCCCGGTCGAAACCATGGCGTCCGATTTCGAGCGACGCGAAGCGCTGATCGCGCTGATCCGCAGCACGACGCCGGATGTCGCGCGCAGCCAGAACATCCTGCGCAGCGTGCGCGGCATGTCCTCCGATTTCGAACGCAGCGAAGTGCTGAAAGCCCTGGCCAGTGCGATGCCGAACGATGTGGCGTTGATCGAGAACTACCGCGCGGTCACCCGTGGCATGTCCGACTTCGAGCGTGCGCAGGCGGAGAAGGCGCTGGATCGGTTTTATAGAAGCTGAGTGCTGCTGGCATCGCATTCAGAGATGGTGTTGTGCCTTCCATTGCGAAACGCGCAGGCGGTTATCGGCACACAGCCCGGCGAATGCTTCGGATAAACGGGTGTCGCCCGCAGCGGTCGTCCAGAACGCCTCGGCCAGCGTTGCCGCCTGCGCCCAGATGGTCTGATGGCTCAGATCCGGTGGCGGGAGTTCGAACGGCGTCTCCCGCACCAGACCGCTGACCGCAGGCCGATAGTGCATCGGCAGCATGTCGTACAGCGGCGCCAGACGCAGCGCCGCATGCTGCGGTTCGGCATAGAAACTGAGATTGCCGTGATGCATGTCGTTGTTGCCGATCAAGCGGCCGAAGGCATGCAGCAGGCGGATGCGTTCGAGGTCGTCGGTGTCGATCATTCCCTGCTTGTGCAGCGGCTCCGCACCCGCAAGCCAGTCGCGCTGGTCGCTGCCGACGTAGGCCATATCCAAAGCATCCAACGCAAACACGCCGATGCGTCCGCCCTGCGATGTGCGGTCGAAGCGGGTGGACTGCAGGAAGCGCCATTCGCCGGCATCGAGAATTTCGCTGCGCGCTGCGGCGACGCCATGGGCGGCGAGTAAGCGCAGGGCGATTTCTTCGCAGATAAGTAGGTCCGCCCAGCGCTGTGCGGTGGGATTCCCGGCATCAAGCGGTGCGAACTTGACGATAACCGAGGAGATGCCGCCGTCGTCGTGCGTCAGTGTGGTGATGAATTTGGGTTGTTCACCAGCTGCGGATGAGCCTGGTTGATCGAGCTGATCGGATTCATCTGCATAGATGGGATAAAGGTAGCTGCGCATATTGTGCGGATCATATGCGGCGGGGTCCTGCTCCAGGATCGAAGTGGGATTCTGTTGTGCCAAGCCGTGCTGGAGCAAAAGATTGCCTGTTAGGTCAACTCCGAAATGCAGCAATCCCGAAAGAATATCGTCGGCTTGCCAGCGTGATATGTCTTGTGGCGCCCCGATGTCGTCGGCGAAGAAACGTGCGGACTCACGCCCCAAATACCCCTGCGGCCGCAACGCCTGCAAAAACCACGGCAGATCTTCATACAGCCCCTCCTCGAACCCGCCACGCATGAACAATGGCAGCGGGTGCTCGGGCACCAGTCGCCAACGGTAGCGCCCATGCAGCGCTTCGATGCGGCCGAGCAGCTCCGGCCGGCCATCGCGATCGATGCGATACAGCGGCCATGCATGGCCGAGATCGCGCACTTCGCGATACAGGGCGCAGCGGCTCGATCTGCCTTTTCCGATCGTGACGATGGCATCCCCGAGTTTCGACAGCGCGCGTGTGACCGTCGGTGTGCTCACCCCCAGCCGTCGAGCCAACGCGGAGGCGCTTTCCGGGCCGTCCCGGCGCAGAGCTTCGCGGATGTCTGAGGTCAGATCGGTCATGACTGCGCTGCGTTACGATTCTATTTCCACATGATGCGCACTTTAATCATTGAAAATCAATGTGTTGAAATCGCTTCAGCAGAATGCATGAAATGATTATCCGGGTGTCTTGGGCGTCCGCTTCAAGCTAAGCGGCTGATCTGAAAAAGAAACCCGGCTGCTGCCGGGTTTCCGAGTGCTTCAAAAGGCCGTTGCCGCTCGCGATCAGGCGGTTTGTGTCGAACCGTTCTCCCACCTTGTCATCAACTCCGCCTCGCGCGCCTTCGCCTTGTGCAGATGCGCTTCCTTGACGTGACCGTAGCCGCGGATGTGCTCGGGGATGCTGGCGATCTCGGCGGCGAGCGCGACGTTGCCGGCATCAAGCTTGCCCAGCAGCTGTTCCACAGTCGCGAAATAGTCCTCGATCAGCTGGCGTTCCATCCTGCGCTCCTCGGTACGGCCGAAAATATCGAACGCAGAGCCGCGCAGGAAGCGCAGCTTGGCGATGACCTTGAACGCGGTGAACACCCAGGGACCGTACTCTTTCTTGGTCAGATGGCCGTCTGCGTTCTTCTTCGACAGCAGCGGCGGCGCGAGGTTGAATTTCAGCTTGTAATCGCCCTCGAACTGCTGCGCCACGCGCTTCTGGAAATCGCCGGTGGTGTACAGGCGCGCGACTTCGTATTCGTCCTTGTACGCCATCAGCTTGAAGGCATAGCGGGCGACCGCTTCCGACAGGTCGGTGGAGCCGGGCGCTTTCGCCTGTTCGGCGGCGCGCACCCTGGCGAGGAAGTCGCCGTAGCGCTTGGCGTAGACGATGTTCTGGTAGCCGCTGAGGAAACTGATGCGGCGCGCGATGACCTCATCCAGCGAACGCGACAGCCGCGTGTCGTCCAGCGGCATGAACCAGTCGCGCTCGGTGGCGATGGCGGGAACATGACGCAGCTCGTCGGCGCTGCGCAGTTCGGCACTTTGCGGGTCCAGGCCGGATTCGTGGCCTTCCGACGAGGTCGGCGCCAGCAGACGCAACGCGTGCGGCGTGCTTTCCGCTGCGGTCGGCGCGTTGCGGACGATGCCGGCCGCATCGACTACCGCGGGCAGATCGATCACCGCCAGACGGCCCCAGGCGAATGCGGTCTTGTTCATCTCGATCGCTGCGCCGTTGAGTTCGACCGCGCGCATGATCGCGTCGAACGAGATCGGTACCAATCCCTGCTGCCACGCGTAGCCGAGCATGAAGAGGTTGGCTGCGATGGCGTCGCCCATCAGCGCATTCGCGAGCTGGGTCGCATCGACCACCATCGGATCGCGGCCGCCGAGCGCAGTGCGCACAGCGGAAATGATGTCCGCCGCCGGGAACTGCATGTCCGGACGGGTGGTGAAGGTGCCGGGCATTGCTTCGTAACTGTTGAGCACCACGTGGCTGCGGCCTTCGCGGATCTTCGACAGTGCCCAGTAGTCGTTGACCACGACCATGTCGCAGCCGAGCACGAGATCCGCTTCGCCGGCGGCGATGCGCACGGCATGGATGTCCTCCGGCGTTTTCGCGATGCGGATATGGGTGGTGACCGCGCCGCCTTTCTGGGCGAGACCGGTCTGATCGAGCACGGTCGCGCCTTTGTGTTCGAGATGCCCGGCCATGCCCAGCAGCGCGCCGATCGTGACCACGCCGGTACCGCCGACGCCGGTGATCAGGATGTTCCAGGGCTTGTCGAGCTTGCTTGCGAACGTCGGCATCGGCAGGTCGGCGAGGCGATCTGCGGTGTTTGCCCGGCTTTTATCAGGCGCTTTGCCTTTCTTCAACTGACCGCCATGCACGGTGACGAAGCTCGGACAGAAGCCTTCGACGCAGCCGTAGTCCTTGTTGCAGTTGCTCTGATCGATATCACGCTTGCGGCCGTATTCGGTTTCTTTCGGCAATACCGAAACGCAGAAGCTCTTCACGCCGCAGTCGCCGCAGCCTTCGCAGACCAGCGAATTGACCATCACCCGCTTCTGCGGATCGACGATCTTGCCGCGCTTGCGGCGCCGGCGTTTTTCGGTGGCGCAGGTCTGGTCGTAGATCAGGATGCTGGTGCCTTTCACCGTGCGCAGCTGTTTCTGCACCGCATCCAGTTCGCGACGATCGAAGAACTCAACGCCTGATGGAAAGATTTTCTTGTCGGACCACTTTTCGATCTCGTCGGAGACTACGACGATCTTCTCGACGCCTTCGCTGCGCATCTGGTGCGCGATCTGAGGCACAGACAATGTCCCGTCCACCGGCTGGCCGCCGGTCATCGCGACCGCGTCGTTGTAGAGAATCTTGTAGGTGATGTTGACGCCGGCCGCGATCGACTGGCGAATGGCGAGCGAACCGCTGTGGAAATAGGTGCCGTCGCCGAGATTCTGGAAGATGTGTTCGTTGTCGGTGAAGCCTGCCTGCCCGCACCAGGTCACGCCTTCGCCGCCCATGTGGGTGAAGGTATCGGTGTTGCGGTCCATCCACGTCACCATGTAGTGACAGCCGATGCCGCCCTGGGCGCGCGAACCTTCCGGCACTTTGGTCGAACTGTTGTGCGGACAGCCGCTGCAGTAATGCGGCACGCGCGGAAAGTTGGCGCGCGGCAGCGCAAGTTCGCTTTCTTTTTCCTCCATCCAGCGCAGCACATCGCGGATATGTTCGCTGTCGTGGAATTTCTGGATACGGCGGGCGATCACGCCGGCGATCTTGGCCGGGGTCAGTTCGCCGGTCGACGGCAGGATCCACTCGCCGGTTTCGTCGTGCTTGCCGACGATGCTGGGTCTGTCGCCTTCGAAATTGTAGAACTGCTCCTTCATCTGGCTTTCGATGAAGCTGAGCTTTTCTTCCACGACGACGATGTCCTGCAGGCCGCGTGCGAACGCGCGGATGCCCATCGGTTCCAGCGGCCAGGTCATGCCGATCTTGTAGACGCGGATGCCCAGATCGGCGCAGGCGCGATTGTCCAGACCGAGATACTCCAGCGCCTGCAGCACGTCGAGATAGCTCTTGCCTGTTGTAACGATACCCAGGCGCGGATTGGGCGAATCGATCACGATGCGATCGAGCCTGTTGGCGCGCGCGAATGCCTGTGCGGCGCTCACCGCGTAGCGATGCAGACGCATTTCCTGATCCAGCGGCGCATCCGGCCAGCGGATGTTCAAACCGCCCGGCGGCATCTGGAAATCCGTGGGCATCACGATGTCCAGCGCCAGCGGATTCACGTCGACCGACGCCGATGATTCGACGGTTTCGGCGATCGTCTTGAAGCCGACCCAGCGTCCGGTATAACGCGACATCGCCCAGCCGATCAGGCCCATGTCGAGGATGTCCTGCACGCCGGCGGGATTCAGCACCGGCATCAGCGCGGACTGGAATTCGCCCTCGCTGCCGTGCGGCAGGGTCGAGCTGCGGCAGGCGTGATCATCGGCGGCCAGCGCCAGAACGCCGCCGTGGCGCGAGGTGCCGGCGGCATTCGCGTGCTTGAACACGTCGCCGCAGCGGTCCACGCCTGGGCCTTTGCCGTACCACATGCCGAACACGCCCTGGACCCTGGCGCCCGGAAACAGGTTGGTCTGCTGGGTGCCCCAGACCATGGTCGCGCCCAAGTCCTCATTCAGGCCCGGAGTGAACTTCACCCCAGCTTCGGCCAGATGCTTCTTGGCCCGCCACAGTTCCAGATCGAATCCGCCCAGCGGGCTGCCTCGATAGCCGCTGATGAAGCCGGCGGTATTCAGCCCTGCGGCCTGGTCGCGCAGCCGCTGCATCAGCGGCAGGCGGACCAGGGCTTGGACGCCCGACAGATAGATTCTGCCCTCGGTCTGTGTGAACTTGTGGTCCAGGGTGTAATCGCGGTCAACAGCCGGGGGGACACTGGCCGGCGAGCGGAGGTCGGTGGAGCTGGTCATGAGAGTGGGGCGTCCCTGGCGCTACCGGCGCGAAAACGGCACCGGCGCTTGGCTGGCGGTGAGGCGAAAGCGGAATCTAGAGCGAAAATTCTAGCAGGGGCGGGGGGTTGCGAGGACATTGCGTCGAGGCCCCACGATCGCAAGTCGGCTTTTCAGGCACAGCAAGTCAGCCAGGTTCGGGCAGCAAAGCGCGACAGATTTGGCACAGTCATGCAAAATGTGACCAAATGCGCAGACGATTGCGGGCCCAATCGCGGATTTTGCGGGCCATTGATCGCCAGAAAAGATAGAGGCACAGCGGTTTTCTCACTGAATAATCAAGATCTTGGCGCGGAAATTGCTTGAAACGCCACTGGTCTTGCCTGCTTCGCCCGCCGATAGGCCGACAAACGGCCATATGGGCGGGCTTGCATGTTGAAATTGTGTCGATAGGCGTTTTGTAGCGGGATTCAACAAATCATCCGCAGCACCGGGGGATTCGGGGCTGCGTCACCGGGATACGGGCAACGATTGCATGGGGCGGTCGGGTCCAAGGGGAAGTTTCAGTGCCAGCCAATTTGACTTGCATTGCCGATAAAGCGCGTCGATCGATCGCCGCGCTTATCGTGTTCGGTATCGCGTTCGTCGCGAGTCCGGTCGCCTGGTCGCAGAACGCGGTCAACACCGCCACGGTCACGCCTCCGGCCACGGTCACCGACCCCAACAACGCCAACAACACTGCGACCGACAGCGATGCGATCACGCGCGCGTCCAATCTGACCCTGACCAAGACCGCGAGTCCGAGTCCGGTCGCAGTGGGTCAGCTTCTGACCTACACCCTCACTGTCAGCAACGCCGGCCCCAGCGCAATCCTTGCCGCCGGCACGCTCAGCATCGTCGAAACACTCCCGGCCGGCTTGACCGGCTGCAGCTTCACCCCCTCCTCCGGCACATTCACCGTCGGCACCATCGCGTCGGGCGCTACCGGCACCGGCACGTGGACAGGCGTCTCCATTGCCAGCGGTGGCAATGCCACCCTGACCATCGCATGCACAGTCAGCAGCGCCGCCGCCGCCAGCATCACCAACACCGCCACCGTGGTGCCACCGACAGGCACGACCGATCCGGACTGCTCGGGCGCCCCGGTCACCTGCGCCGGCGGTAACACCGGCAGCGTCACCACGGCGGTCAACCGCCCGCAGCTGACGATCACCAAGACAGCAAGCGCGGCGAGCTTCGTGGTCGGCGTACCTGCGAGCTATACGCTGAGCGTCCAGAACACCGGCACCTCCGCGACAACCGCAGTCAGCACCATCACTGACACGATTCCGACCGGGCTGACCATCGGCACCTTGCCGGCGGGCTGCACCGCAGCCGGTCAGATCGTGACCTGCACGATCGCGGCCGGTCTGGCCGCAGGCGGCACGACTGCGTTTGTCATTCCGGTGACCCCGACTGCGGTGGCAGCTTCGCCTGCGGTGAACACCGCGACGGTGTCTGGCGGCGGAGATGCCGGTTGCCCGGCGGCGGCGCGCTGCACCAGCACGACGACGACGCCGGTCAATGCGCCTGCACTCACGATCACCAAGACCGCGAGCGCGGCAAGCTTCACGGTCGGGACGCCTGCGAGTTACACGCTGAGCGTGCAGAACACCGGCACGGCGGCGACGACTGCGGTGAGCACGATCAGCGACACGATTCCGACCGGTCTGACCATCGGCACTTTGCCGGGGGGTTGCACGGCGGCCGGTCAGATCGTCACCTGCACGATCGCGGCCGGTCTGGCCGCAGGCGGTACGACTGCGTTTGTCATTCCGGTGACCCCGACTGCGGTGGCAGCTTCGCCTGCGGTGAACACCGCGACGGTGTCTGGCGGCGGAGATGCCGGTTGCCCGGCGGCGGCGCGCTGCACCAGCACGACGACGACGCCGGTCAATGCGCCTGCACTCACGATCACCAAGACGGCGAGTGCCGCTTCGTTCGTGGTCGGTACGCCAGCGAGCTACACACTGTCGGTGCAGAACACTGGCACCGCAGCGACGACGGCGGCGGCAACAATCACCGATACGATTCCGACCGGGCTGACCATCGGCACTTTGCCGGCGGGCTGCACCGCAGCCGGTCAGATCGTGACCTGCACGATCGCTGCGGGCCTTGCGACCAGCGCGACCACCAGTTTTGTCATCCCGGTCACCCCGACAGCTGCTGCGGCTGCGAGCGTCATCAATACTGCAACCGTGTCTGGCGGCGGTGACGCAGGCTGCCCGGCGGCAGCGCGCTGCACCAGCAGTGTCACCACGCCCGTCAACCGCCCGATCATCAATGTCGCGAAGACAGCGGGCACTGCGACCGGCCCGTCGGTGACCGGAACCTACACCGCGACCTATACCGTGACGGTCACCAACAGCGGTGCAGTCGCGGGCACCTATGGCCAGCTGTTCGACGGTCCCGTGTTCTCGTCCAATCTTGCGGTGTCCGGTGCGACCTGGATCACGAGCGGCGCCGGCGCGCCGGCGGGCGGCTCCAACGTCGGTGCCGGTACTTTCATCATGGCGCCGCTCAACACGGCGATCGGCGCAGGTATCACGCACACGTTCAATGTCACGTTCACGTTCACTTACACCAATAACAACCCCGCTTCCGTTTGTTCGCCGACGCCGACGCCAGGCGATGGCCTGTACAACGAGGCTGCGCTGCCTGCCGGTCAGGAAGCCAATACGACCGACAACGCCGCGTGCGTGAATCCGCCTGCACGGCCGCCGTTCCTCACCCTGACCAAGACCGCGAGCGCGGCGAACTTCGTGGTGGGCGTGCCGGCAAGTTACACCTTGCAGGTCGCCAACACGGGCGGGGTCGCGACCACCGCGGCCGCGACGATCAGCGACACGATTCCGACCGGTCTGACCATCGGCACCTTGCCAGCGGGCTGTACGGCCGCAGGTCAGACCGTGACCTGCACGATCTCGGCCGGTCTGGCCGCAGCTGGCAACACCAGTTTCGTCATCCCGGTCACACCAACGGCCGCTGCGGCCTCGCCTTCGGTGAACACCGCGACGGTCAATGGCGGCGGCGATCCGGGCTGCCCGGCGGCGGCGCGTTGTACCAGCACGACGACGACCCCGGTCAACACCCCGCAGCTGACGATCACGAAGACGGCGAGTGCCGCTTCGTTCGTGGTCGGCGTGCCGGCGAGCTACACGCTGTCGGTGCAGAACACCGGCACGGCGGCGACGACGGCGGCCGCGACGATCACCGATACGATTCCGACCGGTCTGACGATTGGCACCTTGCCGGCGGGCTGCACGGCCGCAGGTCAGACCGTGACCTGCACGATCGCTGCAGGCCTCGCGACCAGCGCCACCACCAGCTTCGTGATTCCGGTGACCCCAACTGCGGCAGCGGCTTCGCCTGCGGTGAACACGGCGACAGTCTCTGGGGGTGGTGATGGCGGCTGCCCGGCGGCGGCGCGCTGCACCAGCACGACGACGACCCCGGTCAACACCCCGCAGCTGACGATCACGAAGACGGCGAGTGCCGCTTCGTTCGTGGTCGGCGTACCGGCGAGCTACACGCTGAGCGTGCAGAACACCGGCACGGCGGCGACGACGGCGGCGGCAACGATCACCGATACGATTCCGACCGGTCTGACGATTGGCACCTTGCCGGCGGGCTGCACTGCGGCGGGTCAGACGGTGACCTGCACGATCGCGGCCGGTCTGGCCGCAGGCGGCACGACTGCGTTCGTCATCCCGGTGACCCCGACTGCGGCGGCAGCTTCGCCTGCGGTGAACACGGCAACAGTCTCTGGCGGTGGTGATGGTGGCTGCCCGGCGGCGGCGCGTTGCACCAGCACGACGACGACCCCGGTCAACGCCCCGGCGCTGACGATCACGAAGACGGCGAGTGCCGCTTCGTTCGTGGTCGGCGTGCCGGC
>JBIITV010000100.1:0-16737 GCA_044340325.1 Lysobacteraceae bacterium | reverse complement strand
TTGCGCGCCACTTGCCGACGGTCGCCTTGCTGAGGCCAAGACGTGAGGCAATGGCCGAGTTGGTCTGCCCGTCGGCGCTGGCCAGCACAATCCGAGCACGCTGACAAAGTGATGCCGGAAGCGAACGGCTTCGTGCGAAAGACTGCAGCTGGGCAGCTTCCGAGGCAGTGAGTTCCAAAAAGTGGCTTGGGTCGTCCGTTTCACATCGCGCAATCCCCAGAGAAAGATAGCGCAAACACACGCATTATTTATGCCGCCTATTTGAGGGACCGGACACTAGCTCCGCGTCGACCAACCCCACTTCAAAATCATCGCCACCTGTCTGTCGACACCGACGTTTGCGCAAGGCTCGTCGCGGCTCACGCCATGGCTTGACACTTTCTGGTTGTGCATCTGGGCCGGATGCGGGCAGTACACCGGATCTGCTCGGCCGCTTGCAACTCGTGCAGCGCGACGCATTGGCTCGGCGTGCCAGCAGATCCTCCGCGAATGCCAAAATCAGCGGCAGTTCCTTTTATCGACATCTGATCTTTGGTTGAATAGACGATCGGGAAAACAATGGAGTCGAGATGCGTTCACATTTCTGGCGAGTGATCAAGGTCGCAGCGCTGGGGGCACTGCTTGTGCTGGCTATTCACGCACCGCGTCACCGCGCGGATGCATCAGGTGTGCAGCGCACGTCAACATCCCTAGCCAACGGCGCAACCCAGGCTGCGGCCAGACCCGCTCCGAAACCAAGCCGCCCCTTCCCCGCCGAGAACGACGCGACCCGGCCGGGTCGCTGCGCAACCGCGCCGTCAGCGGGCATGGTCTCCGCCTCGAAACTCGATTCGCAGACGGCCAGTTATTTCGGCACCGGCACGACCGATACGGTCAATGCCGTCGAGATCGCGGCCGACTGCAGCGTACTGGTCGCAGGTCGCATCGGCGCAATCGCTGGGCTGCCGGCGCCGCAGCCGCTGGTGCAGGGCGTGACGTCGAGTACCGGCATCCTTGCAGAGTTGATCTACGACGGTCGCTTCGTGCGCCGGCAGCGCAGTTTCGGCACGATCATCAATGATCTGGCCACCAATGCGACCGATGAAATGCTGATCGGCGGCGATGCAGGCCTGGTCCGGCTCAGTGCCAATCTGCACACCGTCGCGTGGAGCAAGACCAGCCTCGGCAGCGCGTCGCGCGTCGCGCTGGGCAACGACGGTACGGCGGCGGCGCTGTTCGGCAAGACCCTGCGGATTTTCGATGCGCAGGGCAATGAACTGGCGAGCCGCGTATTCGGCGATTCGGAAGTCAACGATGTTGCGGTCGATGCATCCGGCGTCTATGTCACCGGCTTCGCGCAGCGCGATGGCGGGCCATGTTCGCAATTGCAGGTCGCCTGGGTGCGGTCGTATACGAAGACCGGCACCGAGCGCTGGAAAGCCTGGGACTGGACCCATGCCGAAGCGGCGGCGACCAGTTCATCGTGCGCGGATACGCGCGGCCTGCGGGTGGCGGTCGGTCGCGACGGCGGCCTCTACTTCGCTGGCGAATCGGCCGGCGGCAACACCATCTATCGCTATCAAAGCAAAGCGCTTGCCGAAACCGCGCCCAATGTCGCCACCGACGCCTTCAACAGCGCCTACAACACCGCATCGAACCACATCACCTATATCGCCAGACTCGATCCGGCCGACGGCCGCGTACAGAAAGGTCAGTTGATCCTGTCGCGGCTGAGCGACGGCAAAGGCAACACCATCCGACCGCGCGCGATCACCGCCGATGAACAGGGCCGTGTCTACGTGGCCGGCGTGTCGGCGTGCTGTACCGAAAACCGCAGCGCCCTGCGCTTGAACGGCACGGCATTGACGGCCTATTCCGGTGGCGATCCTTTTGTCCTGGTGCTGTCGGCGGATCTGCGCACGCGTCACCTGTGGTTTTCCGCAGCCAACGGCGGCAAGGGCGAAGCGCTGGGCGTCGCCGCATCGCGCGGATTGGCGGCGCTGGGCGCACGCTCCGATGCGGCGCCGATGGCGTTGGATCGCGCAGCGCAGGCGAACAGGCCCGCGACCGCGACCACCGGCGGACATGTGATGACCTGGTCGGTCGTTACGCCGTAACCGACACGCCTGCAAGCGATGCAGCGCCTTTGCTGGAGCATCTTCGATTCAGTGCCCTACCCTCCATCATTCGGCCATCGGCCACCGTCTCCCGCACGCCGGAGAAGCGATGTTCCACGCCGCACGGGCAATCGATGATTGTGGGCACTTGAGTCGAAGACGCGCTAGCGGACACGCGCGATGGCGCGCTCTTCGCGCAGCACGACCAGACCATCCAGCACGTCGACCCACGGCGCCGCGTGCACCCTGCGGTAGTTGATCGGGCGCGCAACCATGGTGCCGAAGCGCTTCAGCCGCTTGCCATCGACATAGCGCAGACCGATGTCGCTGCCGGCCAGCACTGCCGCCTCCAGCGCGTGCGCCGGAAGCGTCCCCAACGGATGCGACTCGCCGCCCGCACCCGGATTGCCGTAACGTCCCGACAGCGCGGTGAACCCGATCGCCGCGACGCGATCGCCGAAGGCCGCGCGCAGATGGCCGCCCATCGGTTTCATGTCGACAGCAAGCCCGTCCAGCGCCTTCGCCGCATGCACAGTGGCGCACCAGACGATCAACTTCGTGCCTGCTGGCCAGCGCCCGCGATACCAGACGAGATTCTCGTACATGCCCAGATCGCGCAGGTTGCCGTCGCCTTCCAGGGCCATGTCCAGATAGCGCGAATACGACGACGCCATGGCCGCGAGTTCGGCGGCGGGATCGATGCCTTGCCCTGCTGCGATGGCGGCGCGGATGTCGTCGCTGCAGGCGCGCAGACGCTGCCGGGCGGCCTCGTCGAAGGGGTGCGCATCGTCGTAACGCCAGCCGTTGTGGATGCCGATCCCGGTCGTGCATGCGTCGCGGCGCGCATCTTCGAGCGGAGCCGTCAACGCGGCGGCGAGTCGCTGCTTCGAGTACTCGCCCATGACACCGCCGACTTGCGGATCGATACCGCCGACGCGCAGGCGGCCCGCCGTGGTTTCGCGGAAGAGATAGTCGATCAGCGGTTTCGATTCTTCCGCACGCGACCATAGCGCGCCGATGGCATTGGCGAGTTGTTGCGGATTCGCAGTGCCATCGGCGACCGCATGTTCGTAGTCCAGCGCATCGTAGAGCTGGCTTTCGAACAGCACCGCGCCGAAGCCGCAGCGGGACACGAGCCGCCTCACGATTTCGGCCTTGACCTCGAACGTACGCCCGCCGCCGTGATTGGCATCTTCGCCGAGCAGCACGATCGATTTGCGGCAGACGTCGCGCACGAGGCGGTCGAGCTCGGCGCTTTCGCGCTTGTCGATGGTCGTCTTGTCGATGGTCGTCTTGTCGAAAATAGTGTCGCCAGGCGTTGCCGCGCGGCTGGCATTCGGCACGCAGAACACCATCATCAACACTGCCGCGATCAACAGCGCTGCGCGCACCGTCGCAATCATCTGCTCATCGCCCGCAGCGCCGCCAGCGGAAACCGCGCCCAGATCATCGCGTAGACGCAGAGCCGCACGAACACGCCGCGCCTCGGCGCTTCGAATTTGCGGAAGTAGCGCGCGAGGCCACGATGTTTGTGCCACTCGACGAACACCGGCCGCGAACGGCTGGAGACGCCGCGCACGTGGACGACGCGGACATCGTTGGCGACCGCGACGAATGCGCCCGCTTCGCGCGCGCGACGGCACAAATCGAGATCTTCCGCATGCAGACGATAGCCTTGATCGAAGCCTTCGATGCGTTCGATCAGCGTGCGCGGCAGAAACATCAGCGCGCCGGAGATCGCCGGCACCGTTTGCAGGATCTGCGCGTCGTCGACGGCGACATCGAGCCTGCGCGCGAACGCGCTGCGCAGCATCTCCGCGAAATCGGGATCGCGACGGCGCGCCGCGCCGTCGCGCACGCCGGCCTCATCGACCAGATCGGCGCCGAGCAGCGCCTCGCGGGCGCACGTCAGCGCATGCGCGCGCAGTCGCACCAGCGTATCGACTTCGATCATGCAATCCGGATTGACGAAGGTCAGCCACGGCGATGCGCAATCGTCCGCGCCCTGATTGCAGGCGGTACCGAAACCGGGATTGTCGGGATTGGCGATGAAACGCACGCGCGGGTCCGCAAGCGCATGACGTTGCACGATCTCCAGCGTGCCATCGATGGAGGCGTTGTCGACCACGCGGATCTGGGCGACGCCGTCGGCCGCACGCAGACGCTGCAGGCACAGCTCGATGGTTTCGGCGCTTTGATAAGTCACCACGACAGCGGCGATGTCGGCACTTGGCGTCATGGCGCAGGCGCATCCTTGCTTGCGTCGTCGGCGAACAGATCCGGCTGGGTCAGTTGCCCGTCGTCGGCGAATGCAGCGTTGTCGTATGCATGCGTCAACGACGCGCGCAGCGCGTGCAGAGGATCCTGCATCAGGAACTGCGCAAGCCGCGCATGCCAGGCGGGCCAGCGCGCGGCGAGGATGTCGACATCATCGTCCAGCGGCATGCCTTCGCCGCCGCGCGCGACGAAGGCGGTTTCGCACAGCACGTTGCGCCAGCCCAGCCCGGACATGCGCAGCGACAGATCGACCAGGGCTGCGTGCCACGAGGCGTAGCTGGCGGCGTCGAGTCCACCGGCCTTGCGTCGCGCGCTGCCGCGCAGGAACACCGCGTGATTCACCGCCGCCGGCAGTTCGGGATGATGCGGCGGCAGCGCAGCCGCAGCGCGCGCGAGCCGGTGCGGTTCGTCCGGGAGCGGCATCACTTCACCGAGGCGGGGCCAGGACGCGGTTTCGCCCGCGTTGCACCATGGCGTTGCGGTCGCGATGGCGGGATCGCGCGCGGCGCAGGCGACGAGTTGCATCGCCCAGCCCGGCAGCGGCACTGCGTCGCTGGCGAGCACCAGCACATCGGCATCGCCGCAGGCCTTGAGCATGTCGTCGAGATGCGCGGCTTCGCCGATGCCGCGAGGGCGGCGGGTGTAGTCGGCCTGCAGCGCGGTGCGCGCGAGCCAGCGTTCGACGATGGCGAGACCACGCGGACCGGCCTGGGCGTCGTCGGCCAGCCAGACGCGCGTGCCCGGCGGGGTGCCGGCGTCCAGCGCGGCGAGGCAGGCGTCGAGGGCATCGTCGTCGACGCCCACCGGGATCAGAACGACAGGCAGTTCGCTCATTGCGAAGAGCGAGCGCCCGTCATCAGCGATGCGGCTGTGCAGTCGGCGGATTCGGCTTGCCGAGCGGCTCCATCGCGCGGAAACGACGCGAGTATTCGTCGGTCAGCGTGCGCAATTCCTGCTGATCGCGCACGATCTGCGGGGTGATCAGCACCACCACTTCGGTGCGGTCCTGCTTCGACGACTGGCGCCCGAACAGGCCACCGAGCACCGGAATGCGGCTGAGCCCCGGGAATCCGGACGAGCCCCGGGTACTGCCGTCCGAGATCAGGCCGGCGAGCATCACCGTGTCGCCGCTGGTGACGATGGCCTCGGTCTTCAGACGACGGGTGTTGATGCGCACATTGCCGTTGACATCGGCGTCCGAGCCCGGCGAACTGACTTCCTGGACGATATCGAGGAACACCGTGCCGTCCTTGGTGACGCGCGGACGCACTTTGAGGATCACGCCGGTGTCGAGGTACTGCACCGAACTGGTGGAGTTGTTGTTGCCGAGGATCGGATTGATCGACACGGTCGTGACCGGGATCCGGCTGCCGACGTTGAGGGTGGCTTCGGAATTGTTCTTCGCCAGCACCGAGCCGGTCTGCAGCAGGCGCACATCGGTCACCTGGTCCAGCGCGGAGATCACCGCCGCTGCATTGCGGCCGAGGAAGGTCCACGCAAGGCCCGGATTGGTGCCGCCGGCAGGCTTGATGCTGCCGGCGAGCGTGCTCCAGGTATCGCGGCCGATCGCATCGGGCAGGCCGTTGTCGGTGACCGCGCGTTCGAAGAACCAGTTCACGCCGTAGGACAGATCGCCGGTGAGCGTCACCTCGGCGACCTGGGTTTCGATATGCACCTGGAGCGGCAGCACATCGAGCTTTTCGATCACATCCAGAATCGAGCGCCAGGCCGAACCGGTGGCGCGCACCAGCAGGGTGTTGTTCTCTTCGATCGCCGACACTGCAACTTTGTCGCCGCCGACTTCGATCACGACGCTGCCGCTGCCGCCCTGAGACGGGCTGAGCGAGAGCGAGCCGCCGCCCAGACCGCCGCTGCCGCCGGAAGCATTGCCGAAATCGCCGCCGTCCTTGCTGCCGTCCGAACCGCCGGGGCCTATGACATTGGCCTGGCCGCCCGGGATGAGCGAAAAGCCGCCGCTGCCGTCGTTGCCGCCGCGATTGCCGCCGCCACCGCCGAAGACTTCGCTGAGCCGGGCGCCCAGATCCTTCGCGGTGATGTACTTCAGTTCGTAGGAATACAGCTTCACGCCTTCGCCGGCGCCGTCGATGCGCTCGATCCACTGTTCGATATCGTCGAGATAGTCGGCCTGCGAAGTGATCGCCAACACCGCATTGGCGCCATCCAGCGGCATGAACCGGAACATGCCGGCGACCGGCGACTTGCTCGCCTCGCCGAACACTTTTTCCAGATCCTGCACGACCTTGTTGGCCTTGCTCGACTGCAACGGGTACACGCCGACCGACATGCTGGACATCCAGTCCACGTCGAAGATCTCGATCGTACGCAGATAGCTTTCCAGTTCCGCGCGGGTACCGGCGACGGTCAGCAGGTTGCGGCCCGAATCGACGGTGACGATGGCATTCGGCCGCGCATAGGGTTTGAGCAGTTTCTCCATTTCGGTGGCCGAAATGTAGCGCAGCGGCACCACCCGCGATTCGAAACCGCGCGCGTTGTCGGGCGAGCCGCCGCGCGGGGTGACCACACCGGTCGCCAGCGCCTGGTCGGCCGGGACGATGCTGTACCGGCCATCGCTGTAGATCATCCGCGCGTTGTTCCAGCCGAGGATCATCTCCAGCACCGACAGCGCCTGCGCCGAACTGACCGGCTTGGGCGTGGAATAGGTGACCGTGCCCTGCACGTTCGGGGCGATGGTGTAATTCTGGCCGAGCATGTCGCCGAGAATGGCTTTGACCACCGCGTGCAGCGATTCGCCTTCGAAGTTGAAACGGGCTTCGCCGCTGGTGGCGCCGATATCGGGCAACGGCGAGGTGGCGGCGGCATTGTTGATGACCCGGCCGTTGCCGCGGCGGATCTGTGCGCGCGGACGACCGTCTTCGCTACGGCCTTCAGCTTCAGCCTCACCCTCTGCACCGTCTCCGGCGCGTTCCAGTGGCTCGCTGCGTACCGTCTCATCGGCCCGCGTCTGACTTTCGCCGCGCACGATCCTGTCGGTGTTGCGCTTGACGACCGGTACGGGCGCCGTGGCGCACGCGGCGAGCACCGTGACCAGTGCGGCAGCGAAAAAAACGTGGGCGGTGGATCGGAGATTCATCATCGAATTCTCAAGGGGTTTGTCCCGGCGGTGGGGCGGGGTTCTGCGCTTCCCGGGCGGCCTGCTCGCGGAGCTGGGCGCGACGCGCCTCGATCCGTTTGCGGATCGCGTCGAGCTGCACCTGGGTCGATACGTTCGCGGCATCAGTGTTGGCATTGGCCACCGGAGCGGGCGGCGACACCATGGGAGCGGACTGTGGAATGGGCTGTTCGTTGCCGGGCTGACCGGGCAATGTCTCGTTGATGACGCCGCCGGGGCCTGCAGGTGGCGAGACCTGGGCGATCGGTGGCGGCGCCGCGCCGCCGACGCCGTTGAAGACCCGCAATTCCAGGACCTTCTCGCCCTCCGGTCCACGGAAGGTCGCACTGCGCGGCATCAGCGAGGCGAGCGTCCACTGCGGTGCGGTTTCCACCGCATCGCCGACTTTCACCCGCACCGGCTGGGCGCCGTCGGCAGCGGGCTTGAGGATCGCCAGTTGTACGCCGGAGGTCATCATCACGCTGGTCAGCACGTAATCGAAGGTATTGACCTGCGCTTCCTCGCCGGTGCCGTCGATGATGAACGGCTGCGGCTTGCGGTTTTCGGAGAACATCGGTCGCCGCGCGATTTCGGCGTACTGCGACTGAGGGCCTGGGCGGTCGGCAGGCGGAATCGCAGTAGTCGGCAACCGCTGCTGCACCTGTTCGGCATCGGAATCGCCGAGCCGTTGGCCCAGCCCCAGCAGCGCGAATATCCACAAACAGACCGCCCAGCCGGCAATACCGACCAGCAGCCAGGTCTTGGGACTCAGGCTATCGGCGCGCATCGGCGGAGCCTCCTGCGATGGGCGCGACGTAGCCGTATAGATCGAAACTCACGTCGAGACCACCGGCACCGCTTGGCGCCTGATCCGGGGTGAAGTAGAAGCGCTGCGCGGTGACGTTGAGATTGTCCACGAACAGACGGGGCGAGCCGCTTTCCAGCGAATGCAGCACCGCCGCCAGCTCCGGCGTACCGCAGCGCAGGCGCACCTGCACCACCGCGCGGGCGAACCGCTCTTTGCGAGGCTCGGCGATCGGTGAGCGGGTCTGGATCGCGCAACTGCGGTTTTTGGGACTCGCCTCCGACACGGCGGTTTCGAGCCGTTGGATCAACGAGGCGGTGGCCAGTTCGGTGCTGGTCTCGCTCATGAAGCCGGGCAGCCGCGCCGCCTGTTCGCGCACTGCAGCCAGGCGTTTGCGGATCTCCGGCGCCTGCGCCAAGGTGGCGCGGGCCCGGGCGTCGCGGGTCTGCAGCGCATCGATGCGCGACTGCAGATCGAGCATCGGCACCGACCACCATGGATGCAGGACCAGGAAATAGACGACCACCAGCACTGCCGCCAGCAACCCGAGGGCGAGCCAGCGTTCGCGGTCGGGAATCGATGTCGTCCCCGGGGGCATGGCGGACCTCATGGCTCGCGCTCCGGATTCGCTGGGCGCTGTCGACGGGGATTGGCGGCACCGGAAGGCGCAATGGTCAACTCGGCCTGGAGATTGAAGCGGTCCTTGCCCTTGGCGGGATCGGGCAGCAGGGCGCCGGTGAGGTTCATCGAATGCCAGATCTTGGAAGTCTGCAGCCGTTCGATCAGCCGGGGCGCTTCGGAACTCAGACCCGAGATCTGGAGATTGCCCCCTTCGATCGTGACCCGCTCGACATAGGTGCTTTCGGGCAGCCGGCGGGTCAGTTCATCCAGCACTTCGACGGTGCTGGGACGACCGCTGCGGGTCTGCTGCAGGAATCGCAGACCTTCGACCAGATCCACCAGCTGTTTTTTCTCCGCAGCCACTTTCTGCGCCTGCGCGCTGCGGCGCTTGGCTTCGATTTCGAAGGCGTCTGCGGCAGCCTCGCGATTGGCGCGGATCTGCCATAGTCCGGCGCCGAGCGCGGCCAATGCGATCGCGGCCAGACCGAGATTCCATGCCGCGCGCGGGTCACGGCGGTGCCGTCGCTGGGTACCCGGGAGCAGGTTGACCCCCAGCGGCAGGCCATCGGCATCGGCCATGTCCACCCCGGCCAGCGTGGCGCGCAGCGGGGTGCCCAAAGCATCCAGGGCATGTTCGAGGCTTGCGCGCGGAACCACAATGAGCTCGGCGTCGATCTGGCCATCGCTGCGGCGGCCGATCATTCGGGCGTCGTAATAGACCTCGCCGAGCGCGAAAGGCGTCTGGCGGTCGATTTCGAAACCGAGGACCTCGCGCAGCCTGTCGGCGGCGGCGGCGGGCAGCGACAGCCGCCGACGCAGTCCGCTGCGGCCGGGCAACAGCAGCCAGCGCGGCAGACTGTTGATCCGCGACACCAACAGCTGGTTGAGCGGCTCGTCGCCTGCGGCTTGGGCATCCCAGGGCAGCTCGGCCAGCTCGCGGATCTGGGATTCTCCCGGCTGCGCAGGGAGTGTCAGCGCCAGCGACAGGGTGTCGCCTTCCTGGCGCAGCAACAGACGCTGTTGGGCCAGGCCGAACACCGCCCGCAGCCGTGGCGGCAGCCAGCTGCCCAGTGCGGTCAGCCACCAGGCCCAGAAGCCACGCAGCCCCGGCCATGCCCGGGCGAACCGGGCCTGCGGTGGCTTCGAAGCGGCCCGGGCGGGCATCGCGTTGTCTGGAGTGGTGCTCAGAAACAGTCCTCGATCAGTCGCACGACACACCGCAGCTGCGGTGCGCCGCACAGGGAAATACTCATGAGCCGGGAGCGGAACCGGGCCCGGCATCGGACCCGGGGGCTGGCGGCCGCAGCACAGCACCCTCCTCCCAGCGCAGCGGAGTGTAGGCCGAGCCCGGCAGCCCGCTGTTACCGGCGCGCACGACAGCGCGCAGAACCGACACGCGCCCGTCACGCAACCGCGCCCGGCTGTCGATACTATACGTGCCCGTGCCGACACCGACGAGCGCCCCGGTTTCGCCCGGCTGGCGCGGACGCCGGCGCTCGGCCAGGACCCGCTCCGGGTCGACCCCCAGCGCCTCCAGCACTTCTGCGCTGGCGTACTGCTCCGTGGGACGGCCCTGACCACTGTAGACCGTGAGGTGCGGCACAAGTTTCTCGAACAGTTCCGGCGTCATGCCCAGCACCAGCTGAAGCTCGGCAACGGTCTCGAAGGGGGCGTCCTTGGCACCGTAGGGGCGCTCGTCGGCGCTGTAATCGGCATCCTCGGCGCCACCTTCCGCCTGGGTCAACGTATCCGGGTCGCGCCAGTCCATGATCGCGGCGGCGATCTTCCGCGCCGGCTCGCGCTCGACGCCCACCGCCTGCATCAGGCCCGCCAGCAGCGCCAGGTCGGCAGCATTGATGTCGACCTTGCCGGATTCGTCCACGATGGCGATCACCACCTCCGCTTCGCCGAAACGCCAGGTGTAATCGCGCCCGTCGGGCAGCCATTGCCGGGCCTGGTCGAGGTCGACCACCCGGGTCATCGCGTATTCCAGCCCGGCACGCGCGGCCTGGTCCGCGACCACGCCGTTGCTCAGCACCCGTCCCTGCATGTATTCGGTACGCGCGATCATCGCAAAGGCTCCGACCAGCGCCGTCAACATCGCGATCAGCCACAGCACCAGCAGCAGGGCGGCACCGCGCGGTGGGCGGCGACTGGCGCGACCGGCGAACAGGCCGCCATGCTCGCGGCCGACTGCGGCACAAAGGCGTGCCGCCTGCGACCGGTCGCGCCGATCTCCGGTAGGCGAAGATCCATTTGCTGCGCAAAATCCATCTGGGGAAGATCCGTTCGGACATGCACCGAGCGGATCTTTCGCGGATACCGCCAGGAGGGCGGTCATTCTGGATACCTCATATGGGCGCCTGCGAGAAACCGCTGAAACTCGCGCCCTGCGGCAGCGACACCACCAACGGCGGCCAGCGGTCGCCGCGGCCGTCGACGATCTCGATCTTGACCTGCAGCGGTATGCGATCGCCCTGTTCCCAGCGATCTTTCCAATCGCTGATGCGGTTCTGCGCATCCAGCGCGCGGTACTGGATCTTGACCTCGCGCAGACCGTCGGCAAGCAGCTCCGGCGGACGCGGGTCGCGCTCGGCGTTGACCTCGTTCGCCAACACCACCGCGAAATCGGCCTGCAGCCTCAGCCCTTCGCCATCGTCCACGACGCTGATGTCGTGCAGGTGCGGGCCGCCGCGCCCGAGGTACGCCGGCAGATCGGCGACGAAGCGGATCCGGTCGGGTTCGCCGGCGAAGCGCAGCGGCACGCCGGTGTTCTTGTCGACCTCGAATGCGATCGGCAGCGCCGAGGCGATGCGCTTGCGCAGAAAGCCTTCGACCGCACGCATCCGCTCGTTGCGCGCCGCGAGCGCTTCGCCGCGGGTCGCCGCCGCCGACGCCGCGCGCAGCGTGGCGAAACCCAGGGTCATCGCGGCGGCCAACAGCACGGTCGCAACCAGAATCTCGATCAGCGTGAAGCCGGCGATTCCGCGCGCGGTCCGCTGCAGCCGTACACGGACGAGCCGGGTCATGGCACCACCCCGGCGTTGATGTCGGTCGGCGTTACCAGACGCAGCGACTGCAGGCGCAGGGTCTCGCGCGGGCCTCCCTTGCCCCAGCGCATCGTCAATTCCAACTGCATCAGCTGCGGCGCGCCGAGTACCTGCGGCTGACGCGGCGGCGCCGTGGGGTCGCGATACGGCGTGACGTTCATCTCCCAACGATAACGGCCATCGTCGACCCGACCATCGCGCTGGCCAACCGCCAGCGCCTCGCCGACGCCGGCCTGATCCAGCAGCGATTGCGCATGCAGCGCGGCGCGACCGAAATCGCTCGACGACCGCACCTGCTTCGTCGCATTGGTCAGCGAACCGAGCAGCAAGGTCATGCCGAACGCGAGCAGCGCGAACGCGACCACGACCTCGATCAGGGTGTAGCCGCGCTGACGCCGGTGCATCTGTGCGCGCGGCGAATGGCGCATGGTTCGGCTCATGGTTCGGCCTCGCCGCGATGCAGGCTGACTTCGCCGGTGAGCCAGGCGACATCGACATTCCATACCGCATTCTTCACGCGCAGTTGGATGCGCCCGCCGGTGGAAGCGCCATCTTCGAAAAACAGGATCACGCCCTCGCCTTCGCGCGCCTGCACCTGGCGCACACCGGTGAAGGTGGCCGTGAGCGCTTTGGGAAACTCGCCGTGGCGCTGCTTCGCGCCGGTCCACGTACGCTGCCCGGGGACAATGGTGAAACGCTGCACGGTGCCGGTGGCGATCGCGTGCGCACGCGCATGGCGCAGCTCGGCCACCAGCGTCTTCGCATTGGACCGCAGCTTCAAGCCATCCATGCCGCCGTTCATCGCGCCCATCAGCAGCAACGTCAGCGCGGCGATCAGGGTCACCACGATCAGCATTTCGATCAGGGTGAAACCGCGCACCAAGCGCCTGTCCACGATTTTCTTCACGATTTTCTTGCGAGACGCGATACCGCGCGAAACAAGGCTCGGCGGCAGCTCGGCATGAACAGGCTCCGAGCCGACACGCAATGCGCGGCCATGTGACCGGGCCGGCGTAGCGTCATACCGGTCGCGCTGTCGGTTCATCGTGGCGTGGGCGTGGAACGGGACGACACGGAGATGCCGTCGTGGCCGTTACTGCTCGTACTTGATGTCGGCATCGACGCTGGAACCGCCGGGCTGACCGTCCTTGCCGTAACTGATCAGATCGAACGGGCTGTTCTCGCCCGGCACGACGTACTGCAGCGGCTTGTTGAAAGGATCCTTCAGCAGCTTCTCCTTGACGTACGGGCCGAGCCAGCCGTTGATCTGGGGGTCGGTGACAAGGTCCTCGATCGCCCGCGGATATTCGCCGACGTCGGAGTTGTACTGTTCGATCGCGATCGCGACCGTCTGCACCTGGGTTTGCGCCAATCGCCAGTCGGCCTTGGCCTTGTTGCCGATGACCTGGCTGCCGATCACGGCCAACACACCGCCGATGAGCACGATCACGATGATGATCTCGATCAGGGTCATGCCGGCCTGCGCGCGGCGCGGCGCTGGGCGGAGTGAGGAGCGGGAATCGCGCATGTCGGTCAGTCCATTCGAATGGGAACGCAGGAGAGGCAAATTATATGGAACCGCTGAGCTGATACATCGGCAGCAGCACCGCCATGATCACGAAGCCGATCACCACCGCCAGCACCACCGTGATCACCGGCACCAGCGCCGCCAGCATGCGGTCGAGCGCCTGGCCGGTTTCGCCCTCGAAGGTGTCTGCGGTCTTGAGCAGCATGGCGTCGAGCGCGCCGGACTCCTCGCCGACCTGGATCATCTGCAGCGCAAGTCGGGGGAAACGTTTGCCCTTGCCGAGCGCTGCGGACAGACCGACGCCGTTCTTGACTTCGGTCGCCGCAGCTTCGACATCGGCGATCAGCGCTTGGTTCCCCAGGATCCGGCCGCCGATACCCAATGCGGTCAACAGGGGGACGCCATTCTTGAGCAAGGTACCCAGGGTGCGCGCCAGCCGTGCGGTTTCCATCTTGGCGACGATCGGCCCGGCGATGCGCTGCCGCAGCAGCCATTCGTCGAAACGCGCGCGGAACGCGGGCTGCCGCCACTGTCGCGCGAACGCCCAGACCGCCACGGCGGGGATCGCCACCAGTACGAACCACCAGTCTCGAACGAACAGGCCCAGACCCAGCACGAAGCGCGAAAACAGCGGCAGCTCGGCATCGAGGCTTTCGTACATCGTGGCGAACTGCGGCACGACGTAGCCCAGCAGGAACAGCAGCGAGAAACCGACCATCGTCATCAGGATCGCCGGATAGATCAGCGCATTGATGACACGGCCGCGCAGAGCCCGGCTGCGCTCGAGGTAATCGCCCAGCCGTTGCAGCGTGTCGTGCAGGCTGCCGCCGGTTTCGCCGGCGCGCACCATGTTCACATAGAGGCGCGAGAACGCGCCGTGCTGACGCTCCAGCGCCACCGACAGCGCGGTGCCGCCGCGCACTGCGTCGCGGATATCGAGAATGGTCCGCCGCGCGGCGGCGTCCTCGGGCAGTTCCAGCAGGATCGACAGCGCACGATCCAGCGGCTGGCCGGCGCCCAGCAGGGTCGCCAATTGCTGGGTGAACTGCACCAGCCGCGCGCCGCCGAACGGTTTGGGTTTGAACAGACTGCGCAGCGCCCATTCGCCGCCGGCGGCGGCGAGCGCCGCTTCCATCGGCAGATGCCCCTGTTCCTGCAGGCGCAGCACTACCTCGGCATCGCTGGCGGCCTCCATCTGGCCGTCGAGGACTTCGCCGCGCATGTTCAGAGCTTTGTAGCGGTACAGGGGCATGGCGATGTCGGGCTGATGGGCGGAAGCAGATGGGCGAAATCAGATGGACGAAGGCACCTGCCGGGGCAGAAGGGCCAGGACAGATGGGCAGTGGAGCATATCGGCCGCCGGAGCAGGTTGGGAACCCGCAGCGCGCGGAAGGTTCCCGGGCCGAGGACGCAGATGGATCATTTCGCTATCGGCGCCAGGATGGTGCCCTCGATCAGGGCCAACTGCCGTTGGCGCAGCGCGCGCGCGGCGGGGTCGCTGTCGGATTCGGCCAGGTAGCGTTCGTAATCGGGCTGCACGCACGACAGCATGGTGAGGCAGACGATATTCATCATGCGCGAACCGCGGGCGCAGTCGTAGCCGGCGCGACAGGCCGCCAACACCCACGCCTGCTCAGCAGTGGGGCCCTGGAATGCCGGCGCCTGCGCACGATCGGGCCAGCTGCCGTCGAACTTCGGCAACAGCAGCGACAGTTCGAAAATCGCGTCCGGGTCGCCGGTCAGCCTGACTTTATCGATGAAATACTGGTACTGGCTATGGCTCAGCTTGGGCACGGTGCGGCTGAAATAACGCATTTCGGAAACGACATCGCCGCTCTTCGCGCTTCTGTGCAGCCAATAGTCGGCAGCGCCGGGATTCCTGGCCAGATCGGCTTTCGCCTGCACGCACAGGCGGTTTTTGTCGCGCAGGATGCCGACGACCGTCGCTTCGAAGCTTGGATTGCCGTTGGCCAGCTGCGCCAGCATGATCAGGCTCCTGCGCATGCTGCCATCGAGTACCACGCAGTCTTCGTAAACTTCCGAAAGCCTGCGCTGTGCGACAAGATCGCCGTCCATCGCCGCTTGGCGGATGTCGACATAGCTGGCATCGCGCCACAGGTGTCGGCGGTGGGCGACGGATTTTCCAATACGCTCGGCGCGCGCGGCCATCTCGGCCGGGTTCAGGCGTGCAGCGTCCGCGCGATCGGCGGCATCGCGATCGGAAGCGCGATCGCCCGCCTTCCACCACCAGACGCCTGCCGCAGCCACAACGACGACCGCGCACAGCGCGATCACGACTCCTTTCTTCATCCCCTCGACCTCACGTTGAGCGTCCGCGAACGCGGCCTGGCGCATGGTAGCGAAGCACACGACCGCCGGGAATCAGGCATCCTCGGTCACCCGCATCACTTCTTCCAGCGTGGTCTTGCCGGCCAGTGCTTTGATGATGCCGTCCTCGTACATGGTGCGCATGCCGGACTGCTTCGCCAGCTGTTCGAGTTCGCCCATGCCGGCGTGGCGCATCACCGCGCGCCGGATCTCGTCGTTCATCACCAGAAACTCGACAATCGTGGTGCGGCCGAGATAGCCGGTAGGCGCGATCGCCGAAGCCCGCGGACGATACAGATGGATCGTGCCTTCGGGCTGGTAGCGGCGAAGGCTGAATTTCTCGATCTCCTCGGGCGAAGGCTCGTAGCGCTCAGCGTGAGTGGGTTCCAGCTTGCGCACCAGACGCTGGGCGAGAATGCCGTTGATGGTCGAGGTGAGCAGATAGTCCTCCACGCCCATGTCGAGCAGGCGGGTGATGCCGCCCGAGGCGTTGTTGGTGTGCAGGGTACTGAGCACCAGGTGGCCGGTGAGCGCCGACTGGATCGCGATCTTGCAGGTCTCCAGATCGCGCATTTCGCCGATCATGATGATGTCGGGGTCCTGGCGCACGATGCTGCGCAGGGCGTGGGCGAAGTCCAGCCCGATCTGCGGCTTGGCCTGGATCTGGTTGATCCCCTCGATCTGGTACTCGACCGGGTCCTCGACGGTGATGATCTTCACGTCGGGCGTATTGAGTTTGCTCAGTGCGGTGTAGAGCGTGGTGGTCTTGCCCGAGCCGGTGGGACCGGTGACCAGCATGATTCCGTGCGGCTGCTGCAGCACATGATTGAACTGCGGCAGGAAGTCGTCGGTAAAGCCGAGTTTGTGGAAATCGAAGACCACGGTCTCGCGATCCAGCAGGC
>JBIITV010000099.1:0-16884 GCA_044340325.1 Lysobacteraceae bacterium | reverse complement strand
AGACAGCCGGCGCCGTAGATGCCGGTCGGGTGGAACTGCACGAATTCCATGTCCTGCAGACCGAGACCGGCGCGCAGCGCCATACCGCCGCCATCGCCGGTGCAGGTGTGCGCGGACGTCGCGGAGAAATAGGCGCGGCCGTAGCCGCCGGTCGCGAGCACCACGCCCTGTGCACGAAACAGATGCAATGTGCCCTCGGCCATGTCCAATGCGAGCACGCCGCGGCAGGCGCCCTCCTCGTCCATGATCAGATCGAGTGCGAAGTACTCGATCATGAAGCGCGCATCGTGCGCCAGCGACTGCTGATACAGCGTGTGCAGGATCGCGTGGCCGGTGCGATCCGCGGCGGCGCAGGTGCGCTGCGCGGTGCCCTTGCCGTAGTGCGTAGTCATGCCGCCGAACGGACGCTGATAGATCTTGCCGTCCTCGGTGCGAGAGAACGGCACGCCCTGATGTTCCAGCTCGATGATCGCCGGAATCGCTTCGCGGCACATGTATTCGATCGCGTCCTGATCGCCCAGCCAGTCCGAGCCCTTGATGGTGTCGTAGAAGTGGAAACGCCAGTCGTCCTCGCCCATGTTGCCCAGCGCGGCGGAAATGCCGCCCTGCGCCGCGACGGTGTGCGAGCGGGTCGGAAAGACCTTGGTGATGCACGCGGTCTGCAGGCCTTTCTGGGCAAGGCCGAAGGTCGCGCGCAGCCCGGCACCGCCGGCGCCGACCACGATCATGTCGTACTTGTGTTCGGTGATTTTATAAGCGGAGGTCATGGCTGCCTTGTTGATAGCCGTCAGGCGAGAAGCGCGATACGGCCGATCGCGTAGAGTGAAGCGAGACCGCCCAGCGCGCAGGCGAAAGTGACCAGCAGCTGCAGGAAGATTTCCAGCGGGCGATGATGGATGTAATCCTCGATCACCACCTGCAGCCCCAGCCGCGCATGCCAAAACAGGCTGATCAGGAACAGCGCCAGAGCGATGGCATTCACCGGTTTTGCCAGCGCGGCCTGTACTTCGGCGTGACCCGCGCCGACCAGCGCGATCAGCATGCCCAGAATCCACGGTGTCAGCAGCGCGAGTGAAATCGCGGTGACGCGCTGCCACCAGAAGTGGCCAGTACCGGATTTCGCCGAACCCAGCCCTCGAGCCCGGCCGACCGGCGTGCGGAAGTCGCGATGAGAAGAGTCGCGGTGGGAAGAATCGCTCATGCGCCACCCCGCATCGAGAAGAACCAGATCGCTGCGGTGAACACGAAGGTCAGTGCGACCACGATATAGCCGGAACGGTAGACCTGCGGCAGCGTAAAGCCCCAGCCGGCGTCCCACAGCAAATGGCGGATGCCGTTGAGCAGGTGATAGACCAGCGCGAACGAAAAGCCGAACAGCACCACCTTGCCTAGCGGAGAGGCCAGACATGCGCTGGCGCTCGCATAGGCGTCTCCACCCTGCGCGACCGCGAGGAGCCACCATGCCAGCACGAATGCGCCAAAAGAAAGAACGATACCGCTGATGCGGTGCAGGATCGACATCACGCTGGTGATCTGCGGACGATAGACCTGCAGGTGAGGCGAGAGGGGACGTGCGCGATTGGTCATTACGGATTGCGCCCAGGTCGGAAAGGGGGAATGCCTTGAAAAGTCGCAGTTCGGTCACTGCGCTTCAAAAATCGATACAGCGGCCGTTCTTCTCCCAATCGCCGTAACGGGTCGGGTCGGGACCGTCGCGGCCCCCGATCTCTTTGACCTCGCTACGCGGCTCCTCGGCAGGCGCCCGGGTCGGCGCAGCATCGGGGCTGGATTCGGGAACGGGAACGGTTTCGCCTATCATGCTCTGATTCCTGAACTGGTTAGTTTAAGTCCCACCCACATGCCGGACAACCCACAGACTCCGCAGCCATCCTGGTTCGCCCTTACCGATCATCGTCTGGTGGCCCTCGGCGGCCGCGATGCGATCGCTTTCGCGCAGGCCCAGACCATGAACGACGTCGCTGCATTGCGCGACGGAGAATGGCAGTGGAACGGTTGGCTGACCCCCAAGGGACGGGTGACACATCTGTTCTCGGTCATCCGGCTCGACTGCGATACGTTGTGGATGGTGCTTCCGGATGCAGATGCCGACGCATTTGCCGAGCAGCTCCGCCGTTTCGTGTTCCGCAGCAAGGTGTCGATCGCCGTTCGCGACGATCTGCACGTGGCCGGCAGACTGCGGGCCTCGGATCTGGCCTCCGGCAATCATTGGACTGGCGACGCCGCCAATACGATCGAACTGGATCTCAGCGGGACCCTGGGCGAGGGCCACCCGGGCCGCAGCCTGAGCATCGGGGCGTCGCAGCAAGTACCGGCGGATAGCGCGGCGCTGGATGCGTGGCGTCATGCCGACCTCGAACACGGATGGCCTCGGCTGGATGCCGCCCAGACCGGACAATGGACACCGCAGCAACTGTCTCTGGATCGCCTCCGCGCCTACAGCGTCAAGAAGGGCTGCTACCCGGGCCAGGAAATCGTCGCCCGCACCCATTTCCTGGGCCAGGCGAAGCGCGGGCTGTCCCTTGTTCTCACCGCGACACCGCTGCTGGCTGGCGCTGAATTGCTCTCGGGCAGCGCTGTGGTCGGCACGGTCGTCAGTGTGTGCGGAAACAGCGCACTTGCGGTGCTGCCACTCGACCTCCAGATGCACGACAGCCCCGCGGATGACGGGGCTTCGTGGAGGCTCGGAACGCTCCGCGCCGGCCTGGCGCGCTGAGCATCTCCAAACAGCGTAATTCAGACCAGGGAGCGCGAACCCTTGTTCTGCTGCTCCAGCTCCTGGGACACCTGATGGGTCTCCTGACGCTCCAGCGCTCGCGCGTAGTGGCGCTCGTTGTGATCGTTGATGCGGTTGATTTCCTGCAGGTTCCGCTCCGCCGGCTGCGTCAGCTCCTGGGTCGGAATCGCTAGGGTGCGAACAGTCGGGCTGTTCGGATCACCCTGATACAGGATGGCGTACCTGCCGGCCACATCGGCATGACGGTCATTGGACCGGCTCAACACCACACCATCAATGTCGGAATTCCGATCCATCGTGCTGATGTTTTCCTTGAACGCGCGGAGCGCAGCCGAGGTGGCGTTATGGTTCAACGTGGCGCCATCGATGTCGAGATCCCCATGCATCTTCTCGAACTTGCTCTTGAGACTCATGTAATGGTCGTAGTCACGGTGGCCGGGCTGTGACGCGTATTGAGGCTCATCTTTTTGGGGCTCGTCTTTCATCGCTGTCTCCTTGGCTGGCGGCTGTCCGGGCCCGGCAACCAGGGGATCGGACCCATCGAACGCCCCTGATACTACACCCGGCCGGAACATGCAGCCATGGCAGAGGCTCCCGCCCGTTCAGCCGGATCGAGCCGCCAGCGCATCCGCCGCAGCGACGATGTCGTCTTCGCCCGGAATCACCAGAAAAGCGGCGCCCGCCAGCGGGGTGAAGGTGTCGGCGCCCACCACCCGGCGCAGCGGCGTGCTGCCGAAGCCGCCTTCGACGACGGCCGTGATCACGCCTTCGCCTACGCCGGCACTGCGACGCCCTTCGTCGACGACGATGATCCGCCTGGCGCTGGCGGCCTGCGCCTGGATGAACGCATCGTTGAGCGGCACCAGCCAGCGCAGATCGACCACTCGGGTCTTCCAGCCGTGTCTGGCTTCGATCGCGCGCGCGGCGCGCAGGCTCATCGGCACGCCGTTGCCGAAGCTGAAGATCACCAGATCATCGCCATCGCCGCCGCTGTCGGGGTCATAAACCCTGCCCTCGCCTGGCGTCATCGCCTGATCCGGTGCCGGGTACTCGGTCAGCCACAGGCCATCGCCGGCCTCGTACAGATCCTTGGTCATGTACAGCGCGATCGGTTCGAGGAACGCGCATACCCGGCCGTCCACTTTCGCCAGCGCCATCAGCGTACGCAGCATCGTCGCCGCATCGTCGCCGCGCGACGGGCAGCCGACCACAAGGCCGGGAATGTCGCGCAACGCAGTGATCGAATTGTCGTTGTGGAAATGACCGCCGAACCCGCGCTGATAACCCAGCGAGGCGATGCGCATCACCATCGGGTTGCGATACTGGCCGTTGCTGAAGAATTGCAGGCTGGCCGCTTCGCCGCGGATCTGGTCGCAGGCATTGTGGAAATACGCGAGGTACTGGATTTCCGGCAGCGGCAGCATGCCCATGTTCGCGTAGCCCTGGGCGAGACCGAGGATGATGGTCTCGTCCAACAGCGTATTGAACACGCGTTTGTTGCCGAAGGTTTTATGCAGACCTTTGGTGACGGTGTACACGCCGCCCTTCTGCGCCACATCCTCGCCGAACAGCAGGGTTTCCGGGTATTTGCAGAACAGATCGTGCAAGGCTTGATTGATCTGGACCGCGAGATGCTTCGCCGGCTGTTTCTCCGGCAGTTTCGCCTCGCCGCCGAAGGCATCAATACGTTTTTCGGCGTAGTCGTAACGCGTCGCCTCGGCCTTGACCTTGTCCGGCGTGTACGGCGCCAACGGGCGCATCACGTCCTCCAGCGTGGTCAGGCGCGGGCGGCTGTCGGCGTCCTCGGCAGCGGCGAAACACGACTGCCGCTTGTTTTCGTACAGCGCGAGAATCTCCTCTTTCGACATCAGACCGGATTCAAGCGCGATGCCGGCGCTGCGCAGCAGCGGGTCCGAAGCTTCGACCGCGCACAACTCTTCGATCCTGCGCCATTCGATTTCGAAATCGGTACCGGCGTGACCCATGATGCGCATGGTGCGCAGATGCAGAAACGTCGGACGGCGCGTGCGGCGGCAGTGCTCCACCGCAGCCTGCACCTGGCCGTAACCAGCGGCGAGATCCAGACCATCGGCATAGAAATAATCGAGGTCGGGGCGGCTGCGGAAATTGCGAGCCACCCAGCCATCCGGTGTCTTCACCGAAATGCCGATACCGTTGTCTTCGCAGACGAAGAGCACCGGCGCCGGCAGCTTCTGATACGCCGTCCAGGCCGCCGCGTTGAACGCGGTCTGCGCGGTGGCATGATTGCTGGATGCATCGCCGAACGAACAGATCGCGATGCTGTCGCCTGGAATCGGCAGCGCATGACCGATACGACGGGCGTGATCGATCGCGACTGCCGTGCCCAGTGCTTTCGGCAGATGCGACGCGATGGTCGAAGTCTGCGGCAATACCCACAGCGGCTTGCTGCCCCACACTTTGTGACGCCCGCCGCTGGCCGGGTCTTCGGCGCTTGCCGCGAACGACAGCGCGGAGTCCATGATCGGATCCATCCCGGGAATCTTTCTGAAGCGTTCGGCCATGACACCGCCGGAACGGTAGTGCAGAAATGCCGGATCCGTGTGGCGGGTCAGTCGCGCCACCATCGCATTGCCTTCGTGACCGCTGCTGCCGATGGTGTAGAAGACCTTGTTCTGGACGCGCAGTACGCGCGCCATCAGGTCGAGATGACGGCTGATCAGCTGCGACTCGAACAGCTCGCGGAATCCCTGCGTATCCAGCGCACTGCCATCCAGAATGCCTTCATGCGCCGCCGGCTTCGCCTGCACGCTGCCAGCCCAACCGCGCACGAACTCCTGGAAGTTCAGGTCGCAGATCTCGGCGCGGTTCAGCCCCTTCATGCGGGCGGGAATCGGATTGGGTACGGCGGCGAACATGTGCGTCTCCCCCGCCCTCGCGCACGAAGGCCGGTGATGGTGATGTGGAAGTCAGTCGGTCTGCGAATCGCGCATCGATACGAAACCAGGCTGCAGCTGTACGCGTTTCACCCAACGTTCGACATGCGGATAGGCGCCTAGGTCGAAACCGCCATCCTCGGCGACATGCGTGTACGCGAACAGCGCAATGTCCGCGATGGTGTAGCGGTCGCCACCGAACCACGGCATGCGATGCAGATGCCGCTCCATCGCCGCCAGCGCTTCATCGCCCGAGGCCTTCAGGGCTTCGAGCGAAGCGCGCCTCGGGTGATCCGACGGCAGAAATCTGCGGATGAAGCGCGACACCGCGATGTAGGGCTCGTGGCTGTATTGCTCGAAGAACATCCATTGCAGCGTCTTCGCGCTTCCCCAGGCGTCATCTGGCAGCAGAGGCGTACCCTGCGCAAGATAACTGAGAATCGCGTTCGACTCGGACATCGTGCGGCCATCATCGAGCTTGAGCACCGGCACCTTGCCTCGGTCGTTCATCGCCAGGAATTCAGGCGACAGGTTCTCGCCTTTGGTGATGTCGATCTCCTCCCATACGTACTCGCGCCTGAGCTGGGACATCAGTAACTGGAGTTTGTAGCAATTTCCGGAGGTAGACATTCCGTACAGCGTGATCATGCCGATGTCCCTGCGCGGCTCGCGCGCCATTGCTCACGCGTCTGGCCCCAGATGTCGACCGCATGGATGTCCAGCGGCGGAGGCAGCGCGCCGGGGCCGCGATTGCGCGAACCCAGACGCTGCGCGACTCTCTGCGAGGCGATGTTTTCGGGCGAAATACAGTGGATCACTTCAGTCCAACCCAACGTGTCGAACGCCCAGTCGATCGCCGCGATGCAGGCCTCGGTGCAATAGCCCTTGCCGTGCGCGTCCTGATGGAAGGAATAGCCCACTTCGGTGCCTGGCCAACCGTCGGGACGCCAGGGGCCTGCTTGCCCGAGCCATAAGCCGCTTGATTTTTCAATCACCGAAAACATCGCGAACCCCTGCACCACCCATGCACCGGGCATCTGCAGAAAGCGGCGCCAGGCGTCACCGCGCGCATGCGGACCACCGATGTGCCGTGAAGCGTCGTGCGCGAAGAATTCGGCGTAGCGGTCGAAGTCCTCGATTTGCGGCAGGCGCAGAATCAGGCGTTCGGTTTCGAGCACAGGAGACTGCGTCATGAGTTGTCGAGTCCGCCTGCCGCACCGATCAGAATGCGTTGATGCCAGTCAGCTCACGACCGACCACCAGCTGATGCACCGTCTCGGTGCCTTCGTAGGTGATGACCGATTCGAGATTCAGCGCATGACGGATCGGGCAGTGTTCGGTGGTGATGCCGGCGCCGCCGAGCACGTCGCGGGCTTCGCGGGCGATGTCGATCGCCATGCGTACGTTGTTCCACTTCGCAAGACTGACCTGGGTCGGCTGCATCTTGCCGGCGTCCTTGAGCCGACCGAGCTGCAGCGACAGCAACTGCGCCATGGTGATACGGCGGGCCATATCGGCGAGCTTCAGCTGCACGGCCTGGTTGGCGGCCAACGGACGGTCGAACAGGATCCGGTCCTTACTGTACTTCAGCGCTTCATCGAGGCAGGCGATAGCGGCGCCGATCGGACCCCAGGTGATGCCATAACGGGCCTGCGTAAGGCAGCCCAGCGGCCCTTTGAGACCTTTGACGTTCGGCAGACGACTGGAATCCGGCACGCGCACATTGTCGAAGAACAGCGCGCTGGTGACCGACGCGCGCAGGCTCATCTTGTGCTTGATCTCTTGGGCGGTGAAACCCGGCATCTCCTTTTCGATCAGGAAACCCTGGATGCCCTCGTCGGTCATCGCCCAGACGATCGCGACGTCGGCCAGGTTGCCGTTGGTGATCCACATCTTCGAGCCGTTGATCACCCAGTCGCTGCCGTCGCGCTTGGCGTGGGTCTTCATGTTCGCGGGGTCGGAGCCACCGTGCGGCTCGGTCAGGCCGAAGCAGCCGATTTTCCTGCCTGCTGCCATGTCGGGAAGCCAGCGTTGGCGCTGTTCTTCCGTACCGTAGGCGAAGATCGGATACATGCACAGCGAGGACTGCACGCTGACGAAGCTGCGGATGCCCGAATCGCCGCGTTCCAGCTCCTGGCAGATCAGACCATAGCTGACGGAGTTCAGGCCGGCACAGCCGTACTGTTCGGGCAACGACGAACCGAGCAGACCCAGTTCGGCGATCTCAGGCACCAGTTCCTTCGGGAAGCGTCCTTCGTCGAACGCCTTGCCGATAATCGGCAGCACGCGTTCGTCGGTGAAGCGCGCCACGGTGTCCTGCACGGCACGCTCTTCTTCGCTCAGCAGGGAACGGATGTCGTAGAGGTCGTAGGGGTGCAGGGCCATGTCGGAACCGGTGAGGGTGGATTAGCCCGCTATTGTATCGGGGCGACTTCCCGCCCAACACCCCGTATCAGTCGCCAGGAAAGAAAAGGCGGGGCCGGATCGCTCCGGCCCCGCCCCGATCGCGAACCGCCGAGGGACGGGTCGCGAAGCGCATCGATCATCAGTGGCTTGCCGCGAATCAGACGCGATTCAGCCGCGATCGCCGGTGCCGGCGGCGGCGACCCGGGTCACGACTTGACCATCGATGACCGGAAGACGCGCACCGGGCTTGTCGTCCATTCGCAGGTGCTGCTCCCGACCCTGGTAGCGATAGGTCACGTCGTAGCCGATCACGGTCTTCTCGCTACCCAGCGGGATCCGGCTGCCCGGCTTGCGGTCGGTGCGCAATGTGTCGGTGGTGCCGTCCGGATTGCGATAGGTGACGTCCCAGGCCACGGTGCGGCTGCCGGTCGTCGCTTCCGAGATGGTTCGGCACTGACGCTCGGTACGCGTCACCACCTTGCCGCCGACGTGTTTGCGATCCACCCGATTGCCGATATAACCGCCAGCAGCGGCGCCGGCGACGGTCGCGGCCTTGCGGCCGTCGCCATCGCCGACCTGATTGCCGACCAGACCGCCGATGAGCGCACCGGCCACGGTGCCGCCGACGTTGCCGTCGCGCTCCGGCAGCCGGTCCTGCACGGTCACGTCTTCGCAGACCTCACGCGGTGCGCTACCGCTGACGGTCTCGCGCACCGGGGCGGTTCCGGTCACCGTGGCGTAGCGCTGCTCGCTTTTGGTCAGCGGATCGACAGCGACCACATCGGCGTACTCCAGCCTGCCTGTGGACGGGATCACAGCATCGTCGAACCGGCGATCGTCCGCCATCATCGTCGAGGACGGGGTCGGACCAGCCTCGGCTGCCGGGCGTTGGGCCTGTGCAGGAGCGCTGTTGTTGATGTACGCCGCAGTAGCGACGCCACCTACCAGCACTGAAGCGAGTGCGATGGCCAAAGTATTGCTGTTCATATCGAATCTCCGTCGGACGAATCCCCGCTGTCGCAGCGGATTGCAGCATCGACAAGCTGAACCAGGCCCGAGCCTGTCCGTTCGAGCATGAGGAAACCCTGAATCGCAACCCCAAATCCTTCAGCGCGTGCTAGCGTTTCCGCATTCGTCAGCGTCGGAGCAATCGCCATGGCCAACCCGCTTCTCACCCCGATCCTCGGCTTTCTGGGCCGGCTCAGTTTTCCGCGCCTGTTCATGCTGGCTGCCACGCTGTGGGCGCTGGACATGGTGATCCCGGATTTCATTCCATTCATCGACGAATTGCTGCTGGGTATCGGCACGCTGCTGCTGGCGAGTTTCCGCAAGCGCAAAGAGCCGACCGCACCGGCATCGAAGCCGCCGATCGAAGGTCAACGCGTCGGCTGACGCGCGACATGCTCGTCGACAGCCACGCGCACCTCGACGCACCGGAATTCGATGACGATCGCGATGCGGTCCTCGCCCGCGCTCGCGCGGCCGGCGTAACCCGGCAGATCGTACCGGCGGTGAACGCCGCCGGCTGGGAGAAGCTGCGGACGCTCTGCGCTGCAGAGGTGGGGCTCCATCCGGCCTACGGCCTGCATCCGATGTTTCTGGCCGAGCACCGGCCGGAACATCTGACCGCGCTGCGCGATTGGATCCAGCGCGAGCGCCCGGTGGCGGTCGGCGAATGCGGGCTGGATTTCTTTGTCGAGGGACTGGATGCAGAACGGCAGTCGCTGTATTTCGACGGCCAGCTCCGGCTCGCACGCGACTTCGAGCTGCCGGTGATCGTGCACGCACGGCGCGCGGTGGATGCGGTGATGGCCGCGATCCGCCGCTTCGGGCCGCTGCGTGGTGTGATCCACAGTTTTTCCGGCAGCGCGGATCAGGCCAGACGACTCTACGACCTGGGCTTTCTGATCGGCCTGGGCGGACCGGTCACCTACGGACGCGCCAACCGCCTGCGCACGCTCGCGGCGACGCTGCCGATCGAATATCTGCTGCTGGAAACCGACGCGCCGGATCAGCCCGACAGCAGCCATCGTGGGCAACGCAACGAGCCTGCGCGACTGACCACGGTGTGCGAGACCATCGCCGCGCTACGCGGCGTCGAGTCTGGTGATCTCGCGCGTGCGACGACGGCCAATGCGGAGCGGTTGTTCGGGTTAACGGCAGCATAGGGCTGTGGCGCATCGGCCTTTTTTTCGTGTGGATCGAGAACGATGCGCCGCAGGCGCAGCCTATGCGGCTTTTCGTTTCAACAACATCTCCAACGCTTTTCCGGCTGCCACGAAGGCGAATGCACCGGTGATATGCGTTGCGGCACCCAGCCCTGCGCCGCAATCCAATTTCAGCGCAGCGTCGGCGCCCAGTTTCGGGCGCAGACCGCAGACAGTGCCGTCGGCTTGCGGATACTGCACATTTTCCAGCGAGTAGATCGCGGGCACGCTGAAGTAGCGCTTGGGTCCCTTCGGAAAATTGAATTCGCCGCGAAGCTTCTTGCGGATCAATGCCAGCATCGCGTCGTGTTCGGTGCGGGACAGATCGCGCACGCGCACGAGGGTCGGATCGAGTCGCCCGCCGGCAGCGCCGACGGTGATGATCGGCAGCTTGCGGCGCCGGCACCAGGCGATGGCTTCGACCTTGGTACGGAAACTGTCGCAGGCGTCGATCACCAGGTCGTAGCCGCGACCCAACAGCGCGTCGAGATTGGATGGCGTCAGGAAGCTCTCGACCGACTCCACCGCGATCTGCGGATTGATCGCCCGACAGCGCTCGGCCATGACCTCGGCTTTGCTGCGTCCGTACTGGCCGGCGAGGGCCGGCAACTGCCGGTTGGTGTTGGAGACGCACAGATCGTCGGCATCGATCAGGGTCAGCCGGCCCACACCGCTGCGCGCCAGCGCCTCGACCAGCCACGAACCGACCCCGCCCAGGCCGACCACCGCGACGTGGCTGCGCGAAAAGCGCGCCAATGCCCCGGCGCCATAGAGGCGGTCGATCCCACCGAATCGTTCGGTCCAGCTGTCGTCGAGCGCGTTCGGAGGCATCCGGCCAGTTTAGCGGACCGGGCTGCCCGGGGGCGTCGCCGGCAGCCGTAGCCGGGCGTGGTATGTTTTCGCAACACCGCACGGAGTTGCCGCATGTCGACCACGCCCGACCAAGCCCGCCCCAAGTCCTCCGCCTTCGGGCGCTACCTGTTCGTGTTAGCACTGGGTCTCGTACTCGGCGCCATCGCCGTGGTAATGCTGATGCGTACGTGGGACAGCCGCAAGACATGGCAGGACCGTTGGCACGAGGCGGCGATGCACACCATGAACGCGCACTTCAATACGCTGCAGGGCAAGATCAAGGAAAACCGCTGCGGCGCCACCGATACGCTGCCCCATCTGCAGGCCCTTCGGATCGTGGCGAACGATTTCGAACCGGCGTTTCCCGATCTGCGCGATGACGAACGATTCGTCAAGCACGCCAGCGACATGCGCGGTGCTCTGGACAGCGCGCTGTCCGCGCCGCCGATCAACTGCGAAGGCGTGAGCGCGATCGTCGCCAAGGTCGACAAGGGCTGCGACAGCTGCCACCAGGATTTCCGCTGATCCGAACTCCACGCGACACCTGCGAGGCCGGTCTTGCCCCCAGGCCGGTCTTACCCCAGGCCGTCCTCGTCCAAGGCCTTGGAGCGTGTGCAACGTGGTGGCGGGCACCGACACGACCGGGTCTATGGCCAGAGCGGCCCCAGTAGCCTCGCGATGACCGACCCGACCGATGCGGCGGACAGTGCCGACAGTCATGAGCGCTTCGCAGAAAACACCCCGGCGCAGAACTGATCAACGGGCCCTCATGCACCACCGGACGGCGCGCATCTGTGGGCCGTTCTTCTTTATCGAGCCACCCTTCCTGAACGATCCGGGCCATGTACACCTCTTTCCCCCACCCATATCATGGTGCGGAGCTAGCGAGCCTCCGCTCGCCCCCCGGGTCTACATCATGACGCTTCATCTTTCCCGTACCTTCAGCACCGGCCTCGCATTGGCCGCAATCGCTGCCGGAGCCGCAGCTGTCGCCACCGCCGCACCGCCGATCAAGTCCTTCAACCCGCTGCGGGTCGGCATGATCGCGCTGGGTGGAGACAAGGTCGAGGTCACGATCACCAATACCAGCCGCAAGACCGTCCGGCTTCCGAAATGGCAACTGCCGTCAGCAGTCGAACGTTCCAATGTGTTCCGGATCACCCGCGACGGGAAGGAAGTCGGCTTCGAAGGCGCCGTGGTCAAGCGCGGCGTGCCCATCGCCGAGGATTTCGCGATCCTGCGGCCCGGCCGCAGCTACCGCAGCATCGTGGCGCTGGGCAGCGCCTATGATCTGTCGAAGCCTGGCCACTACACCGTGACCTACGCGACGGCGCTGCAGTACGCATCGTTGTCGGGCGGCACCCGTCTGCAACAGAACAACGCACTACCGATGGTCGCGCAAAGCGCGCCGATCCGCATGGTGCTGGACCAGCCGGCCACGCTCCCCAGCGGCGGGCGCCTCAGCCCGGTGTTGCCGGGCAACCCGGTGTTGTCCGATGTCCTTGGCGTCACCTATGTCGGTTGCACCGCCAACCAGATCCAACTCAACAATCAGGCGATCCTGAGCGCACGCAGCTATTCCGAAAACGCGAAGGGCTATCTGAACAGCAATGCGACCGGTGCGCGCTATAGCAGTTGGTTCGGCGCCTACACCGGCACCCGCTATGCCACCGCGCAGCAACACTTCACGACGATCGACGCCGCACTTGACCAGACCGGCGGACAAGTGAAGATCAACTGCGGCTGCACCGACAACTTCTACGCCTACGTGTTCAAGAACGATCACTACCAAATCTACGTCTGCAATGCATACTGGAACGCACCGCTGGTCGGCACCGACTCCAAGGCCGGTACTCTGATCCACGAAATGAGCCACTTCACCATCGTGGCCGACACCGACGATTACGTCTATGGGCAAGCTGCCGCGCGCAATCTGGCGAACACCAATCCCACGAACGCGGTGGACAACGCCGACAACCACGAGTATTTCGCCGAAAACACGCCTTTCGAGAACTAAGCATCTCAGCGACGGTTGCAACGAGGACGGCCCGCTTCAGCGGGCCGTCCTCGTTGGACCGTCGCACGCCCGCCTCCACGCAAGCATGCCATCATGCCCGGCGCGCATATCCGGATCGTCCATGGATCAGCAAATCCTGCTCTACATCCTCGCTGCCGTTCTGATCGTCGTTGGTGTGCTTGGCGTGATCCTGCCTGCACTGCCGGGGCTTCCGCTGGTCTTCGCTGGCATGTTGCTGGCCGCTTGGACGGACGATTTCCAGCGCATCGGCGTATGGACTCTGGTCATCCTTGGCGTGCTCACCCTGTTTTCGCTGGTGATCGATTTCGCAGCCACCGCGATGGGCGCCAAACGGGTCGGCGCCAGCCGTTCGGCGGTCATCGGCGCCATGCTCGGCACCGTCGTCGGCCTGTTCATGGGCATCATCGGTGTGTTCGTGGCTCCCTTCATCGGCGCCGTGCTCGGGGAGCTGCTGTATCGGCGCAAGCTCGAGCGGAACGATGTGAGTCACGCCACCAGAGTCGGCCTCGGCACATGGCTCGGCATCATGTTCGGCGTGCTTTCGAAGCTCGCGCTGGCCTTCGCCATGATCGGCCTGTTCTTTTTCGCCTGGTACTTTTGAGCGTATGACATCGGTCGCAATCTACAGGCTGGTTCTCGGGGTCGCGCTGTACCTCGCAGGGCTGGGCACGACGATGCCTGTACAGGCGCAGACATCATCCCTCGGCATGGTCGAAACGGTTGCGGCTGCCGCGACGCCCGCCCCGGCCCTGCCGTCTCCACGGATCCGCTGCGACATCGGCCACCTCGGAAAATGCCTCGATGCGATGATCGACAACGCCAACGACGCGCTCATCAGGCTGTTCGAACGCGTACCTCAGCTGATCCTCGCAGTGCTGGTACTGCTGTTCGCGAACTGGATCTCGCGCTTCATCGGCAACCGTCTGCATCTGATCAGGATCCGTTCGCAGAATCCGTACATGAGCAGTCTGGTGCGGATGATCATCCGCACGGCGATCATGCTCATCGGCGTGCTCATCGCGCTCGACCTGATCGGCCTGACCTCGGTGGTCGGCGCCGTGCTGGGCTCGGCGGGCGTGGTCGGGCTGGTGCTGGGCTTCGCGTTCCGCGAGATCGCCGAAAACTACATCGCGGGCATTCTGCTGAGCGTGCGCCGGCCATTCGAACCGGGCGACCACGTGGTGATCGAGAACCGCGAAGGCAAGGTGATCTCGGTCAACTCGCGCGCGACCGTGCTGATGACCATGGACGGCAACCATCTGCAGTTGCCCAACAGTCTGGTGTTCAAATCGATCGTGCTGAACTACAGCAAGAACCCCAAGCGTCGCTTCGATTTCAGCATGCTGATCGACGGCAGCCAGTCGATACGCGAGTCGCAGACCTTGGCAATGGCGGCCATCGCGCAGATCGAAGGCGTGTTGGACGACCCGGCTCCGTCGTGGATTGTGGTCGAGTTCGGCGCCGCTGGTATCCAACTGCGGTTCTTCGGCTGGGTCGACCAGCTCGAAACCGACCTCGGCAAAGTCCGCAGCGAAGCGATCCGCCGGGTCAAGGCCGCGTTCGCCGACAACGGCATCGAAGCGCCGCGCACGCTGTACCACATCGTCACCTCGCAACAACGCGACGAGCAGGCGCTCGAAGCGATGATCGAGCCGGACAACGGTGTCGACATTTCGGTCAATCGCGATATCGATCTGCAGGTCGCCGAAGCGCGCGCCGACAATGCCGGAGCGAATCTTCTGCAGCCGGATCAAGATCCGGGAAAATGAGTGCTTTCCGCACGATGGGCCGTGCGGATTGCGGCCCGTAACGCGGTTGGCCGGCGATTCATCGTCATCCACTAGGGTTGGCACAGGAGCATCGTGCTCCTCCCGATTTTCTGGAGGTCGATATGAAGATGCACATCATCACCAACGCACTGGCGCTGTCCATGTTCGCGCTTGCGGGCTGCGCCAGCACCTCGTCCGGCGGCTACGGCGGCGACAGCTCCGGCTATGGTTCATCGCAGGCGTCGTGCTACGACTGCGGCACCGTGACCCGGATCGAACAGGGCAACGGCAGCCGCACACCCAATGCCACTGGCGCAGTGATCGGCGGTATCGTCGGCGCGGTGGCCGGTCGCGAGATTGCAAAAGACCATACCGACAGCCAAGGCCGCAGGAACACCGCGACTGTCGGGGGCGCGGTAGCCGGAGCGGTCGTCGGCAACGCGATCCAGAACCGCGCCGGCAAGGGTTACAACATCTTCGTGCGTATGAGCGACGGCCGCGAGGTTCTGGTGTCACAGGACGATCTGAACGGAATCCGCGAGGGGTCCAGCGTGCGTGTCGTCAGGGGCCGGGCAACGCTGCGCTGAGCGCTGCGTCAGTCCATCGGCGCCATGGAAGCCCGCATACGCTGCGGGCTTTCGCTTTATGGCCAGCCCAGGAATGCGTCAGACCGTGCGTTCGTTCCCGCCATCGACAGTGACCTGCATGCCGGTCGATTTGCCGAAACTTCGGCTGGCCAGCGCCAGCGCAGCACGGGCCACGTCGTCCGAACCGATCTCGGTCGCAAGCAGATTGCGCCGCTTGTAGGCGTCTACTGAAAGTCCATACTTGTCCGCGCGGGACTTCAGCACATCATCGGTCCAGATGCCGGTGTCGAAGACCTCATCGGGATGCAGGACGTTGACCCGGATACCGTCGCCCGCCAACTCGAGCGCGGCGACCCGCGCGAGCTGGGTGAGTCCCGCTTTGGCGACCGCATACACCCCCACGCCCGGACCGGGCGCGATCGCGTTCTTCGAAGCATTGAACACGACGACTGGTTCGAAGCCCTCGCGCAGGTACGGGATCGCCTCGCGCAACACATTGAAGTGCGAATCGAGATTGATCGCCATCGAGCGCATCCATTCTTCGTCGCTGGACTCCTCGAGCCGATGGCCGACAGGAAATATGCCGACATTGCTGGACAGAATATCGACGTTTCGCAGCTCTGCGCTTCCTCGTCGTTCCATAGACTCCGCATCGCGCTTGCTTTTGCTATCGGCGCGTCAAATCACCACTGCGGACAGGGATCGACAATGCGCGTAGACGGTCGATATTTCAGGACGTTCTGGCCCAGAGAAGCGCGCAGCAGCACGCTCTTCGCGATCGATCCTGGACGGCCGCATCGTCGAGCCGCTGCTCGCGCCAGCGGGCGCGAATGCCGCGAATTACGCTTTCGATGTCACGCCGGCGCGACTGGTCACCGGCATCATCACCGAGCGCGGGATCTGCACGGCGTCGGAACAAGGCTTGCGGGACATGTTTCCGGAATCGTTTCGGTTGCAGCCGTCTGTCGGCCTTGACGTCGACAACGTTTGACTACTGCACCACCACCGGAATCTTCCCGATCTTCGCCTGCCATTCGCGCGGGCCGGTCTTGTGCACCGATTCACCGCTGGAATCCACGGCGACGGTGACGGGCATGTCTTCCACGGTGAATTCGTAGATCGCTTCCATGCCGAGGTCCGCGAAACCGACCACGCGAGAGGCCTTGATCGCCTTCGATACCAGATAGGCGGCGCCGCCGACGGCCATCAGGTACACCGACTTGTGCTTCTTGATCGCATCGATGCCGGCGGGGCCGCGCTCGGCCTTGCCGACCATGCCCAGCAGCCCGGTCTGCGCCAGCACCTGCTCGGTGAACTTGTCCATGCGCGTGGCGGTGGTCGGGCCGGCGGGGCCG
>JBIITV010000098.1:0-16909 GCA_044340325.1 Lysobacteraceae bacterium | reverse complement strand
ACCTGCGCGCCCCACGTGACCAGGGTGACATCGCTGCCGTCGCGCAGCACGTAGCACACGTCCAGCGGCAGCGCTTCGCCGTCGTCGGGCACCAGCTCCTTGTACTGGCGATAGATGCGCTTGGGTTCCATGTAGATGACCGGATCCTCGTCGCGGATCGCGGCGAGCAGCAGGCCGTAGGCGCGCTGCGGCGAGGACGGCATCACCACGCGCAGGCCGGGCACGTTGGTGAACATCGCTTCGTTGGCTTCGCTGTGGTGCTCCGGTGCGCGGATGCCGCCGCCCCACGGCACGCGCAGCACCATCGGGCAGGTGAGGCGGCCGCGGGTGCGGTAGCGCAGGCGCACGGCGTGGCAGACGATGTGATCGATCATCGGATACACGAAGCCGTCGAACTGCGCTTCGGCGACCGGACGCATGCCCTGCGCGGCCATGCCGACGGTGAGGCCGGCGATGGTGGTTTCGTCCAGCGGCGTATCCAGCACGCGCTCCGGGCCGAAGATCTGCTGCAGGCCTGCGGTGGCGCGGAACACGCCGCCGTTCACGCCCACATCTTCGCCGAGCACCAGCACGCGTTCGTCGGCGCGCATTTCGTAGGCCAGCGCCTGGGTGATCGCTTCGATCAGCGTGATCGGAGCCGAAGTGATGAGTGCGCTGTCAGCCATGCTTGCAGACCTCCGTAATCCTTGTCATTCCGAGGCCGAAGGCAGAGGAATCTGTTTTTGCTTTCCGTGAAGCAACAGCAGATTCCTCGCTGCGCTCGGAATGACAAGTGGAAGAATGGCAGAGGTCAATCATGACGTGCTCAGCCATGCTTGCGGACCTCCGCAGCAATCGCTTCGGCGCGCTGCAGCTGCAGGTCCGGAGGCAATTCGGCGTACAGGAAATCGAACATCGCACTCACCGGCTGCACCGGCGTTTCCAGATAGGCGTTGATCTCAATGTCGATCATCTTCGCGCACTCGTCGGCCCAGGCGCTTTCCTGCGCTTCATCCCAGAGGCCGGCGCCGGTGAGGTAGGTGCGCAGTCGCGAGATCGGTTCGCGCGCCCATGCGGCTTTCACTTCGTCTTCGTTGCGATAGCGGCGGGCGTCGTCGGCGGTGGTGTGGTCGTGCAGGCGATAGGTCATGAATTCGATGACGCTGCCGCCGCCGCCGCTGCGCGCGCGGTCGAGCGCGCGGCGCATGCCTTCCATCACCGCGATGATGTCGTTGCCGTCCACCTGCAGGCAGTGCAGGCCGCCGGCGATGCCTTTCTGCGCCAGCGTCGGCGCGCCGGTCTGCGCCGCGCGCGGCACCGAGATCGCCCAGCCGTTGTTGATGATGCACTGCACGAAGGGCAGGGCGTAGGCGCCTGCGGCATTGATCGCGGCGTAGGTGTCGGTCTTGGAGCTGCCGCCGTCGCCGCAGGTGGCCACCGCGACGCGTGGTTCCTTGCGCAGCTTGAATGCCAGCGCCGCGCCGGCCGCGTGCAGGCATTGGGTGGAGATCGGGACGCACCAGGAGAAATCGTGCTTCGGTACGGCGAAATCGTTGCCGCGCTCGTCGCCGCCCCAGTACAGCAGCACCTCGCGCGGGCGCACGCCGCGCATGAACTGCGCGCCGTACTCGCGGTAGCTGGGCGCGAACACGTCTTCGGGACGCATCGCGGCGCCGATGCCGATATGGGTGGCCTCGTGACCGAGACAGGCTGCGTACGTGCCGAGCTTGCCGGTGCGCTGCAGGGCGATGGCTTTGCTGTCGAAGCTGCGCACCATCAGCATCTGCTTGAACAGCGGCAGCAGCGCGGCGGGATCCTTGTACGCGTCGGGCGGCGGTGCGACCAGCGCGCCGTCGGGGCCGAGGTATTGCAGATACTCGATTTCGAATCGTGCTACGACGGTCATCGTGGGGGTCGTCAGTGGCGTCGGTCCGTGAATCATACCCGCTGCGCCTGAAGCGTCCGTTGCGCACCGCGTCATGACGGCTGCCGTGCGACGGCGTATGGCGACAATGGTTTCTTGCGAGCAAAAAAGAAGCGCGGCCGGAGCCGCGCTTCTGGTGGTGCCACTGGCGCTGCGACGGCCGTGCGGCCGCCGCAGGGGCGCACTCAGGGAACGATATTCACCGAATACACCGCAGTGTTGTTGACCGGCACCGGATCGGTGGTGGCGGCCGAACTCACGCTGCTGCTGAGACTCATGCTGCTCTGGACGAGCGGCGACGGCGCCACGCCGGTGAAGGTGAACGTCTGCCGCGCGCCGACGCCGAAGCTGGCGTTGAACGTGCAGACGATCGAGAACCCGGTCGGCGTGGTGTTGCGCGGGCAGGTCCAGCCCGCAGGTGCGATCACGTTGGCATTGGCCAGCGCGATGTTGCCGGTGAAGGTCACAACCGCCTGCGGCACCGCATTCGGGCCGGTGTTGCGGACCGGCACCGAGAACAGCGCGGTGCTGCCGCTGCGGATGAAACCGAACGGGCCGCCGACCATGCGCAGCGACAGATCGGCGCTGGGCAGGGCGACGACGACCGCCGCCACCGAAACCTGCGCCGAGGCGGTGTTGTTGGCATTGGCGGGGTCGGTGGTCTGCGAGCTGACTGCCGCCGCCATGGTCAGCGTGCTGGCCGTCGGCAGCGATGGTGCGGTCACTGCGGCACTGAACGCGGCCGACCCGGCATTGGCGAGCGATGTCGTGGTGCAGGTCACGGTGGTGGTGCTCGCCTGCACCGGTGCACCGCAGGTCCAGCCTGCGGGCGCGGTGACGGTGACCTGCACCAGCGCATCGAACACCAGCGCGACGCTGGGGAACGCAGCCTCGTCCGGGCCGGCATTGGTCACGTTGGCGGTGAAGGTGGCGATGCCGCCAGCGGCGACGTTGGCCGGGCTGGCGCCGGCGGTGATCGACAGATCCGAGCTGCGGAAGCCCGGCACGGTGATGCGCACGCGCACCGGGTCGTGATCGGAGACGCGCAGTGCGGTGCCGGCGGTGCCGAAGTGGTGCACGCCGAACTCGGCATTGATCCGGGCGTGGTCGACTTCCATATCGGCCGCAGCCATCACTGCAGCTTCATTGACCACGACGTGGTCGAGCGTCTGCAGATTGCCGTCGAACATGTACGAATAGCGATTGGCCTTGTTCGGTATCAGCGAATTGCCGATGACCAGCGGCACGGTGATCGGGCTGGGCAGGTAGGTCAGTACCTGCGATTCCGGTGCGGGCGCGCCGCTGACGATACCCATGACATCGGCATAGCCGTCGTTGAACTCGAAGGCGTTGAAGTCGCCGAGCAGCACGATGTGTTCGTTCGGATCGGCGGCCTGGCGCGCTTCCACGAGGTTCGCCAGGAACACCGCCTGCTGCGCGCGCTTGGTGCTGACGCGCGCGTTTTCATTTGCCCATCCGCCGCTGGCCGGGCCGGCATCGCCGACGCCGTTGAGCGAACGCAGATGGTTGACGAACACGGTGACCGGATAGGTCTCACCGTTCTGGTGGTGCACGACCGCACGCAGCATCAGCGGCGGACGGTCATTGAGCAGGCTGGTGCTGCTGTCGGGGTTGTTCAGCACGGTGTTCTTGCCGAACTGGGTGACCTCGAGCACTTCGACCCGATTGGTCGGACCGAGGCTGCGGTTGCTGACCAGGAAGCCGACGTTGATCCCGCCCTGATCGTTGCCCTGCACCAGATACGGCACGTAGGCCGGTGCGCTGGCGCAGGTGGCGTTGATGCGGTCCGCGAGCAGACCGAGCACGCGCAGGTTCTCCACTTCGACCACGCCGAGGATGTCCGGCGTCTTCAGGAAATCGCAGATCGCCAGCGAGGTCTTGGTCAGACGCTTGTCGAGCGCGGCCGCAGTGAGCGTCGGCGCGCCGTTGCTGTCGTTCACTTCGTCGAAGAAACGCAGCAGGTTGAACGCACCGATGGTCACGTCGGCGTTGCCGGGCGTGGACACGGCGGCTGGGGTCTTGCCGCCGCTGACGACGATGCCGCCGGTCGGATCGGGCAGGACCGCCCATGCGCCGCTGAAGTAATCCATCACGCCGACCAGCGATGCGATCTGCGTTTCGGCGTCGATCGCGACGGCGGTCGCGCCCACCTGGCCGCGGCTGCGGACCATGATGCGTTCGGGGTTGTGATCGAAGCGCGGCGGATTTTTGCTGCCCGGAATCGGGAACAGATCGAGGATGTCGATGCCTTCCTCGCGGAAGGGACGGGCCACGCCCGACAGCACGATATGGAACACGCCCGTGGTGGAGGATGTCGCGCTGGATTCGGTGATGAAGCCCTCCGCACCGGTGGTGGCCTGTGCATTGGTCGCGCTCACGCGCATGCCTTCGAACTTCTCGGCAGTGCCCGGCGTTGAGGTATCGTTGAAGTCGGCGCTGGTCAGCGCGACCGGCGCCGGCAGGGTGTTGCCGCTGGACAGCACCTGGATCGATGTGACCGACACGATTTCGGTGATCGACAGCTGGTTCAGATTGGTGCTCGGGGTGAATTCCGTCACCGTGCCCGTGACGCGGATGCGGTTGCCGACCGCAGCGGTGGCCGGCGGCGCGGTGGAAGTGAAGACGAAGATGCCCTGCGAGGTGTTCGGGTCGGCGTCGGCCTCGGCGTCGGTGGTCTGCAGGAAGAAGCCGTTGTTGAACTTCTGCGCGGTGACGATGCCTTCGGTGGTGACGATGGCGCCGTTGAGCGGCGAGGTCAAGCCGTTGCCCTGGATGGCATGGATCGCAACGACGGTGACATCGTCGTTCTGGATCGTGCCGAGGCCTTCGCCGTCGGAGATCGTTGCGCCGGTGGCCGAGGTCGCGCGCAGGAACAGGGTCTCGTTCGCTTCGCTGACGGTGTCGCCGTTGATCGTAATCGCCACGGTCGTCGAGGTCGCACCCTCGGCGATGGTCGCCGTGCCGCTGTTGGCGACGTAGTCGCTGCCTGCGGTCGCCGTGCCGTCGGCGGTGCTGAAGTCGATGGAGACGCCACCGACGCCGGCCGGCGCATTCAGGCCGAAGCCGAAGATCATCGTGGTGGTGCCGCTGTCGCCTTCGAACACGCTGACATCGCTCACTGCCAGCAGCGGCAGGCCACCACCGCTGCAGCTTTGCAGCGGCGAAGCGCTGTTGCGCGGGGCCGGGAGGACGGCGGTGAAATCGGCGCCGTTCTGATTGGTGTCGGTGCAGCCGCTGCCGGCGCGGATCGCCGAGAGGATGGCGCTCAGCGTCGGCGCTGCGGCGGTGCCTTCGAAGAAGTTCGCGTTGCCGTAACCGACGAGGTCGACGATCAGCGCCTGCTGCGCGCCCGAACACGGCGTGGAACCGCCGTTGCAGGCCAGTGCGCTGGTGCTGTTGACCAGGACCACTTTGCCGGCGGCCGTGGCCATCGCCGATGTGCCGCTGGTGTCCACGGTCGGCAGCGCCGCGCCGTTGGCGCCGCTGGACATGCCGACCAGGTGATATTGCCCCGGCGCCAGATTGACGTTCGGCAGGGTGGCGCCGACCGCAAAATTGCCCGTGCCGGTCGCGCTGGCGTACTGGACCGTGAGGCCATTCAGCGAGACCGGCGTGGTGCCGCGGTTGAACAGCTCGACGAAATCGCGGTTGAAGGTGGCGCCGGTGTTGCCGCCCGCGCCATAGACCTGGCTGACGACGACCTGGGCATGCGATGCCCCGGCGAACAAGAACAAACCGGCCGCCAATATGCGGCCCATGAAACGATGCATGGTGATCCCCCGATCCGGATGTGGTGCCGCCGCTGGCGCGTGCGGACTGCGAAGTGTGACGGAAATCCTGCGCGCCGTGGGTTGCAATCCGATGACTGGCGTCGGAAAGGGCGCCCCACCGGTTTGTGATCGAGCTGCCCATACGGTCCTGCGCTACTCTGTATGGATGAGCATCGACCATAACGAACGCCCGCTCGAGGCGGGCATCCACACCGACCTGTCCGGCCGCACGACCTACAGCGGTTATCTGCATCTGGACCGTCTGCTGAGCGCCCAGCAGCCGCTGTCCAACCCGCCGCACCACGACGAGATGCTGTTCATCGTCCAGCATCACGTGGCCGAGCTGTGGATGAAGCTGTTGGGCCACGAATTGACTGCGGCCGTCGACCATCTGCGCAACGACCGGGTCTGGCAGTTCGGCAAGGCTGCGGCGCGCTGCAAGCGCGTGCAGGAGCAGCTCACTGCGATGTGGTCGGTGCTGGAGACGCTGACGCCGTCCGAATACATGGAGTTCCGCGATGTGCTGGGGCCGTCGTCGGGGTTCCAGTCGCTGCAATATCGCAGCATCGAATTCCTGATGGGCAACAAGAACGCGGCGATGCTGCGGGTGTTCGAGTACGATCCGGCGGCGCAGGCACGGCTGCGCGCGGTGCTGGAAGCGCCGAGTCTCTACGATGAATTCCTGCGCTATCTCGCGCGCTGGGGGCATGCGGTGCCGGCGACGCATGTCGACCGAGATTGGACCCGTGCCCATGTCCACGATCCCGCATTGATTCCTGTGTTCGAGCGGATCTACGAGGACACCGGCAGCTACTGGCGCGAGTACGCGCTATGCGAGGACATGGTCGACCTCGAAACCCAGTTCCAGGTCTGGCGTTTCCGCCACCTGCGCACGGTGATGCGGGTGATCGGCTTCAAGCGCGGCACCGGCGGCTCCAGCGGCGCCGGGTTTCTCAAGCAGGCGCTGGACCTGACGTTCTTCCCGGAACTGTTCGACGTACGCACGGTGATCGGCCCGATGCGTTGAGCGCCGTCGTCCGGCACGTGAAAAAAGCGCTCGCAGGCTCTAGCATCGGGTACTCCGACCGACCGATGCCGAGCCGATGAGCCAGACCGCAGTGCCCAAGCGCAGCACCATGACCCGATTCCTCGACACCGTCGAACGCGTCGGCAACAAGCTTCCCGATCCCGCCCTGCTGTTCCTGGGGTTGATGGCGCTGGTCTGGATCGTGTCGGCGCTGCTCTCGAATGTGCAGTTCGCCGAACTGGACCCGCGCAACGGCCAGCCGATCCAGATCAAGAACCTGCTCGAAGGCGCCAGCCTCACCGGTTTCATGGCGGAAATGGTCAAGACCTTCGTGAACTTCCCGCCGCTGGGCGTGGTGCTGGTGGCGATGCTGGGCCTGGGCGTGGCCGAACATACCGGTTTCATCAACGCCGCCCTGCGGGCGATGCTGAGGGTCACACCGAAGGCGCTGCTGACGCCGGTACTGATCGCGGTGGGCGTGCTCAGCCACGTCGCCGTCGACGCGGGCTATGTGCTGGTCATCCCGCTGGGCGCGGTGATCTTCTACGCTGCCGGCCGCCATCCGCTGGCAGGTATCGCCGCTGCGTTCGCCGGCGTGTCGGGCGGGTTCTCCGCCACCTTTTTCGTGCCATCCAGCCTCGATCCGCTGCTGGCGGGCCTGACCCAGGCTGCGGCGCGGGTGATCGATCCCGAATTCGTAGTCAATCCGCTGAACAATTATTTCTTCACCACCGCCTCGACCTTCCTGATCATCGCAGTCGGCTGGTTCCTCACCGACCGGGTCATCGAGCCGCGCCTGCGAAACACGCCGGTCGACGGCGACCCGGCGCAGCTGCCGCAGGCGATGGAAGCGATGACCCCCACCGAACGCCGTGGCCTGTGGTTCGCGGTAATCGCGATGCTGGTCGCGGGCGCCGTGTTCGTGCTGACGCTGCTGCCGGCCGATTCGCCGTGGCGCGCGCCGGCCGATGCCCCGGGCGGCGTCGCCGGTCAACTCGCGGTCGCGCAGGCGCCGGTGATGCAGTCGATCGTGGCGCTGATCTTCATCTTTTTCCTGATTCCCGGTGTGGTCTACGGCATCGCTTCGGGCTCGGTGAAAACCCATCGCGACATCATCGCCGGCATGAGCAAGTCGATGAGCGGCATGGGGTATTACATCGTGATGGCGTTTTTCTGCGCGCAGTTCATCTACGCCTTCGGCCAAAGCAATCTCGGCGCGCTGATCGCGGTGAAAGGGGCGGAAGCGCTCAAGAGCATGCAGCTGCCAATGGGCCTGACCCTGTTCGGCATCATCCTGCTCACCGCCTCGGTGAATCTGCTGGTGGGCTCGGCGTCGGCGAAATGGGGTCTGATCGGCCCGGTGATGGTGCCGATGCTCATGCAACTGGGCGTCTCGCCGGATCTCACCCAGGCGGCTTACCGCGTCGGCGATTCCACCACCAACATCATCACCCCGCTGATGCCCTACTTCCCGCTGATCGTGGTGTTCTGCCAGCGCTACGTGAAAGGCACCGGCATCGGCACCCTGGTGGCGTTGATGCTGCCGTACACGGTGACGCTGCTGGTGTGCTGGACCTTGCTGCTGTTGGCGTTCTGGGGCCTTGGCCTGCCGCTTGGCCTGCAGGCCAGTTATACCTATCCCGCCGCCGGCTGATCGGAGACGCTTGCCGGGGCGGAAGACCGCACAGCGCTTGTTGCGGCGCAACATTGTTGCGGCGGTTTGACGCATGCGCACCGGGTCGGTCATTCTCCGCCGGCCCCGTGCCTCGTGCGGGTTCGATGTTCGTACCCGTAGATTCCGTACCTGATCAATCAAAGAGAGAACCCGCATGAGCGGTGCCGCCAAGACACAGTCCGACTTCACTGCTCCTCCGCCCGGCGAATTCCTCGGTCATCCCAAAGCGCTCTGGAACCTGTTCGGCAGCGAGTTCTGGGAACGATTCATGTACTACGGCATGCGTGCGATGCTCGCGGTGCACGTGGCAGCGGCTTTCTTCGGCGGCGATCAGGCATCCGCCAGCAAGACCTACGGCGGCTTTACGGCGCTGGTGTACATGACCGGCATTCTCGGCGGCTACGTCGCCGACCGCATCCTCGGCTATCAGCGCTCGATCATGCTTGGCGGCGCGCTGATGGCAGTCGGCAGCTTCATGCTGATGTCGAATGATCTGACTCAGTTCCTGATCGGTCTGGCGGTGATTGTGGTCGGCAACGGTCTGTTCAAGCCCAACATCTCGACGATGGTCGGCAAGCTTTACGAGCCTGGCGACGCCCGCCGCGATTCCGGTTTCACCATCTTCTACATGGGCATCAACGCGGGTGCGCTGCTGGCGCCGATCATCTGCGCCAGCTGGATCGGCGCGAACTACGGCTACCGCTGGGGCTTCTTCACCGCTGCGATCGGCATGATCGCCGGTCTGATGGTGTTCCAGGCGTTGAAGGGCTGGCTGGGCCACGTCGGCGCCTCGCCCGAAACAAAGAAAGGCTTCGGCCCGGTGCTGCAGGTGCTGATCGGTGCTGCAGTGCTGGTGGTGCCGGTGTTCTTTCTGCTTGATAAAACCTGGCAGGAAGCGCTTGCCGAGAGCTTCGCCAAGGGCTCAGCGATGTACTGGTTGCTCAGCGACTTGGGCGTGCTGGGCATTCTGCTGGTGACGATGATGCTGGGCCTGGTCGCGTACTTCATCTCCAGCGGCATCCGCAGTGGCGAGCGCGCACAGCTCGACCGCTACATCGCGATGCTGATCCTGTTCGCAGCCAACATCCTGTTTTGGGCGCTGTTCGAGCAGGCCGGTTCGTCGCTGAACTTCCTTGCCGAGCAGCATGTGAACATGCCTTCGTTCTTCGGCAAGGAAGTGCACTTCACGATCTTCCAGTCGGTCAATCCGATCTTCATCATTGTGCTGGCGCCGCTGTTCGCCACGATGTGGCCGGCGCTGGACGGAAAGCAGCTGAATCCTTCGATTCCCCGCAAGTTTGCCTATGGTCTGGCCGGCGCTGCGCTTGGTTTCTATGTGCTGGTGTTCGCCATCGAGAACTTCGCCGATGCCGGCGCCAAGATTTCCTGGGTATGGCTGACGCTGACCTATCTGATCCACACCATGGGCGAGCTGTGTCTGTCGCCGATCGGCCTGGCGATGGTGACCAAGCTGGCCCGTCCGCAGGAAACCGGTCTCGCCATGGGCGGCTGGTTCCTGTCGATCGCAATGGCGAACTACGTTGCGGGCCTGCTCGCCGCCGAGGCGGCCGGCACTGGCGGAGGCGATGCGGTCGCTGCGCTGGGCCAGTATGCAGAGGTGTTCAACTCGATGTTCATCATCGGTATCGTCGTGGCCGTGCTGTTCTTCTTCGCAGCCCCGCTGATCAACAAGCTCATGCACGGCGTGAAGTGAGTATTGCGCCGCGCCCGCATCAGCGGGCGCGGCATCGAGTCTGTTTCGATCGCCGGTGACCTCGATGCTGAGCGTCAGACGCGCTTGCATTCGCCCCGATTGTTCCAGCAGGGCAGAGCCCTGGGAGGATCTCAATGCGACATCCTGCATCGTTCTTTTCCAGAGCCACTTTCGCTGCGGTCGTCGCTAGCGGATTCGTCCTTGTCTTTGCGGCAAATCCGGACTCGCGGGCCGCTCCGCCTCCGCAAGCGTCTTCAGTACAACTGATTCACGCGGGTCGACTGCTTGATCGCCCGGGTCGTCCCGCGAGCGGGCCCAGCACGCTGGTGGTGCGCGAAGGCCGGATCGTCGCCATGCACGAGGGGCTGCAGTCGGCCGCAGCGCTGGCGTTGCCTGCGGATACGGTCGTGATCGATCTGTCATCGCGATTCGTGCTGCCGGGGCTGATCGACAGCCATGTGCATCTGGATTCCGATCTGGCCGGTGTCGAAGGTCTGCTCGAAGGCGTTACGCGTTCGACGCCTGCAGCCGCCTACGATGCGGCGGTGAATGCGCGCAAGACGCTGCGCGCCGGGTTCACCACGGTGCGCAATCTCGGCGACGGCGATGGCGTGACGCTCGCACTGCGCGATGCGATCGCGGCCGGGAAGGTCGATGGCCCGCGGATTGTCGATGCCGGGCGTTCGATCTCGGCGACGACCGGGCACATGGATGCCACGCTCGGCATCCGCGAAGAGCTGCATCCGGCGATCGATACCGCCAACCTGTGCGACGGCGCCGACGATTGCCGACGCGCGGTGCGCAAGCAGATCGCGCGCGGCGCCGACGTGATCAAGTTCGCCAGCACCGGCGGCGTCAACAGCCGGATCGGCGCGGGACTCGGCGCGCAGATGTTCGACGACGAAGCCAAAGCGATCGTCGAGACCGCGCATCTGTACGGGCGCAAAGTCGCGGTGCACGCGCACGGCGCCGACGGCATCGTCATGGCCTTGAACGCGGGCGCCGATTCGATCGAGCACGGCACCCTGCTGGACGAAGCCGGCGTTCGCGCGTTCCTCAAAGCCGGGGCGTATTACGTGCCCACGCTCTCGACTGTCAATGGTTATACCGAGCGTCTTGCCGCCAATCCGAAGGCCTACACCGGAGAAGTGCTGAAGAAAATCCAGTGGCGGATCGGCGTCACCGGCAAGGCCCTGCGCTTCGCGCATGCGCGCGGCGTGAAGATCGCATTCGGCACCGATGCAGGCGTCAGCAAGCATGGCCGCAATGCCGACGAATTCGAACTGATGGTCGAGCACGGCATGTCGCCGATGGATGCGATCGTAGCGGCCACGGTCAACGCTGCCGACCTGCTGGGACTTGCAGACGACATCGGCACCCTGGAAGCCGGCAAGGCCGCAGATCTCATCGCGGTCGACGGCGACCCGCTGCAGGATGTGAGAGCGCTGAAGCACGTTGTTTTCGTGATGAAGGCTGGGCGGGTCTTTGAATTGCCGGGGCCAGGTTCACTTCGGGAGAAGTGAATCTGACCTCGGGTGTCAGTCCAGTGTGGCGGTCGACGCCGCAGAGAAAGGCCCGCCGCACACAGCGCTGTACGCGATGGAATGCACCGGGCGCATCGGGAAGCACGATCTGCGAACGGGGACTGGTCATGCCGGAGTGTTGCGTACTGCGGACCCGGAAGGTGTAAGGGCAGTGCCGATACAGCCGTAGGAAAATCTGAATTGTGGCTGTCCCTGATATTCATCCTGAAACGCCGGAAGGATTTGACGCCTCCGGCGTTTTTATCGCTAATTTTTTTGGACCTGCAAATCAACTATCGACAAAATTGAGAAGGAATCTATCCCGTCCGCTGTTGCGGCCATGAAGTTCTATTCCACCAATGCAATATTCGATATTGATCGTATAAGTGCCAATCGCCGCGTTGTTGATCAGCAACGCATATTCCCGCGTAGCGCAGCTTGCCGGGCCGAGATCGCCATAACAAATCAGGCTTGATGCCGCAATTTCGACTGTCATTTCGCCGTTTGGCAAAACGGCATTGGGCGTGACGGTGAGCTTGATAACTTTCAGATCTTTGAACGACAGATTGCAATACGGGTTGCAGACTGTGATGTAGATGATCTCGGTATCATGCGTTTCAAGCTGATCATTTGGTCCATCTCCCCAGTGCAGCGAAAAGCAGGGGGAAAATTCAGGAACGTTCAGGGTAGTGCATGCACTTTGCCCCGTTGCATTGCTGCCAGAAAGTGCAGCGCATGCAGCACTGTAGTTGGCGGAATTTACCGTGAATTGCTTCTTCTTTTTCGCATTCAACAGGGCGCGTCCTTCCAGAACGCTGCGATAGGTGCAGGGCGAACATCCGCAGCCACACAGAATTTCTTCAAGATCGGCGAAGTCGATCCGCCCCGCCCCCATCGGAACTGCACTGTGTACGGGGGCAACGTAGGTCTGCACGACGGCAATATAGTCCGATTGCAACAATCCATGAAGACGCGAACGGATGATTGCCACCATGGCAGCAACGTGCGGCGCTGCCATGGAAGTACCGCTCAAAGGGCCATAAGCATTACCCGGCAGTGTTGACCAGATGTCGTCGCCGGGCGCGGACACTTCAACCGTTGTGCCCCAGTTGGAAAACCATGCTTTGGCATCGGCAGTATCGGTTGCGCCAACGCAGACGACGTTGGGATCGCTTGCTGGATAAAATCCGGCCGCATCGATGTTGCTATTTCCGGCAGCGGCAACGATTACAGGGCGTTGCGGCTGGGCCATTGCCCAAGCAATCGCGGCCGCGACAATGGGATCAAATGCGACGGCAGCCCCCCAGCTACAGTTGATGACGTCAGCTTTTAGCCATGCAGCAAGGAAGATGCCGTTGGCACCCATCGCGAACGTCGGCGTGTTTGCGCCAAAAATACGCATTCCCATCAGCTTTGCTTCCGGCGCTACACCGACGACGCCATTAATATTGTTACCTTTTGCAGCAACCGTGCCAGCAACATGCGTTCCGTGCCCGTTTCCATCGGTCAAGTCGAAAAACCCTGTGCTGTCGTTCAGATTCAAACCCTGGATACCAGGCATGTATTCCCACATTTGATGCCGAATATCCTCATGATTAACGTCGATGCCGGTATCGACGATTGCCACAATCTGCCCGCATCCCGTCGAACAATCCCAGACCTTGCCGACATTTGTCTTCTGCAAGCCCCATAACCGCTGAAATTCCCGATCATTCGGGACCGCTGGCACGTGGAACAATTCAATTTCGCGGTCGGGGGTGATCGATTCAACCGCATCGCTTTTTTCCAGCGCGGTTATCAGCCGGTCGCGTGCCTCAAGCGTTTTGAAGGATACGCGGAAACAACGGAGCAATTTTTGCTCTTCCGGTGAAGCCGCAGCATATTTTGCTGCCACTGATTTTTCATCGTTGATGATAAGTTCGGGCGTGCCGGCTTTTTTGTCCGACGGCGCGGAAAAGGCAAAGATCCTCGTTATCTCGGTGATGTTTTCCGTACCGATTTGTCGGCGCGCGTCGTCCAATTTGTGGATTTTCTTGAAAATCACATTGGCGGCTTTTATCTGATTCATTTGAATATTCCTTCATCGTCTGGAGTTTCAGTTCGAAGTCGAGGGTCGTCGGGTTTTCGAGACGACCCGTTGGAGCGGTCGTTGAGGTCATGAAACGCCTGGCCCCATGTCTTCGCAGTGCCGTTTATTTCTTATTCTCCGGAATCGGGGTCAGGTTCGAATTGAATTGTCGGAGTCAGGTTCACTTCGAGAGAAGTGAGCCTGATCTACCCCCGGTTCCCTCTGGCTGTCGTTGATATGCGGCAATGAAAAAATATGGCCGATCGCAATCCCGGACATTTCCAAGACTTGCGATGGTTCGCGCATCGAAATTTGATCGCCGTGCACCATGACACGGCGATCAAACAGATCGCTCGGCTCTGCGCTCAGTCCTTCGCAACGACGTGGATCTCATGGACGCTGCTGCTCGGCAGAAATGCGCTTTCGGCGGCCGGGAGATAGCTGGCCACGATCCTGTGCGTGCCAAGTGTGAGTTGCGTCGCTTCCCAACGTGCCCGTCCGCGCGCATCGAGCGCAACCGGCGCTCCTGCCCGCTCGCCGGCGATCGTGAACTGCACGGTCCCCGTCGGCGGGTCCTTCGCACCGCGCGTCCGAGTCACCGTCGCCGTGAACGTCACCGGCTGCCCGTACTGCGCGGGATTCCCATCGCCGCGCACGGTAATCGTAGTCGAGTACCCAGCGGTCCGTTCGCTGAGCAGATAGGTCCTGGCGAAACCGCGCTCGCCCGTGACCCTGACGTCGAACACGCAGTTGGCGCGCGTCTTTTCGTCGCGGATTCCGCTGCATGCCTGTTGCGCGACTGCCAGCCTGAGAGGCTTCACCGGTATCGCTTGAGGCAGCGTGCAGGGCGGCTTCTCCGCAGGCCAGGTCTTTAGCGTGAACGTGTCGGTCGAGGTGCCCTCTGCGTAGTCGAACAGACTGGTGTTGTCGGTCACGCGCCAGGCCTCGCCGAACTTGCGATACAGATGGGCATAGCGATCGCTCAACGATGTCGGCATCGGCCCCATCGACGAACCGTCCGGAAGCGACGGCAACCAGCTTCCGTAGGGAACGCTGCCGCCGAGTCCGCCTGCGGCCGCCTGGTCCGTATCGCTCGCCGAAGCGCCCGACATGCCGCCCGCAGCAGAATTGCGGGTCATGCCGATGTTGAGATACCACTTGCTCTGCGAAGCCCACCAGCCCGGCGTCACGAACAAGGTGTACTGGTCTGGTAAAGCGATGGTGATGCCGCCTGGCGCTGCGGTTTTCGAGACCCGGCCGCCATTGCCGAGGTCCAGTCCGGTCGAGCCCAGCGTCGTCAGTACGCCGTCCACGCGCAGTTGCAGGCCGCTGGGATCCGGCACACCGCTCAGGTTCGGTTGGTAGGTGATGCGGTGCTTGCCCACGCGCGCCGCCACGGCGGTGTTGAGGCTTACGCAGGTCGCGAGCCCGGTGTGGGGATCCGGCCCGGGGTTGAATGTCGTCGCGATCGGCGTCATCCGCGCCTGGACCTCCATGCTGCTTGCGTTGCGCAGTACCACGTACTCGCCTGCGCCCTGGAAGTCGTAGCGGGTGCCGTCGAGCGTGGTGATGTGCGGGTCGCCGTCGATTCCCAGCGTGCCGGTGTTGCCCGGATCGAGCCAGTTGCTCAGGCGGGTGGCGTTGGTTCCGCCGCCGATCCAACTCACGCTGAGCTTGCCGTACCAGTCGGAATCGTTCGGTGCGGAGCAAAGCGCGTAGCCGCCGTGGAGTTGCCCCACGCAGCGCTTGGTCGCGGCGTTCCACAGGCAAGAGCCGGACGATCCGCCTTCGGTGGTGCCATCTTCCCAGTCGTCGACCCGCCAATGGTTCGCTGCGGCGCTGACGGTGTTGGACAGATAGGCGGTACTGGTGACCGCGTTGGTGTTGAAAGAAATCGATTTCTCATCGCCGCTGGGATGGTGGATGCCTACGGTCGAAGCAGGCGCCGTTCCCGTCGCGTCCCAGCCCGAGTAGAAGACATTGAAGGATGGGTCCGGGGTCTGGTTGAGTTCGACCAGCAGGAAATCGCTCGCCGCATTCGAGGCCCGGAAGGTCGCCCCGGTCTGGTTGTCGGCCAGGCTGCCACCGTTCTGATTGCCGCACACGGGAGATTCGAAGTTCCAGTAGAACACCAGCGAGCTTGCGTTCCCGGTGGACACGCCACAGTGGTTGGCGCTGAGGAAGTACGGCCTGAAATCGAGAGCCGTGTTGTTCATCAGCTGGCCCGAGCACAGCCCAGTCCCGTTGATGCTGTAACGGGCGACCGAACGGATCTGATCGCGCCAGGGGTTTCCTTCGGGGCAGATCACGTCGTTGTTGCAGCTGCCGCTTTTGTTGGCGCCGTTCTTCGAGAAGTCCCGATACCCCTTGTTGACCTTGCCGATGTCCACCACCGGCCTGGAAGCGCCGGCTGGCACGAACAGCTCGACCACGATCTCGTCGCCATCGATGATCGGCGTCCACAGACTGCCGTCCTGGTTGTGGTGGCGTGAGGTGTAAGGACCTTCCACCTGCTTGCGCGCAGGATCGTAGATCCACAGCTTCGCGCCCTCGGGCATGCGGAAGCGGGTGATGCCGAGGTTGTGACTGACCGCGCCTGAGGATTGAATTCGCAAGCGCCAGAGGCGCCCGTCGGGCAGGTCCTGCCAGGTACCGGAGTTGTCCAGGTCGAAAGCGACGTCTTCGGCAACCGCGAAGCGCAGAGGGCCGGGGCGTTGTGGGCTCTTGGCGCGAGCCTGGTCTTCGGCCAGCAGCCGCTCGGGATCGATCCTGCTCATGGTTTTGCGGTCTATCCGTACCAGCGCTTTGTCCGCCAACGAGAAGCTCTTGGGCGTCTCGTACATCTTGGCGAACCCCGAGACGGGCAGCGCCAAGACCAGAACAGCAAGGAAAAGTCTACATGCCTTGTTCATCGCAATCTCCTTCATCGTTGTGATTCTGCGGGCTGGGGCAGGGGGCTGATGCTTCATCTCTTGCGTCCCGACGGCGCGGCCCCTTGGCGCTCGAACTTCGCCGGAATGCGATGCGGCTTGGTAACCGGAACGCATCCGTATGCATGGCTGTGATGCCGGCTGCCCCCACGCACATCGCAGTGCGTGTGTCCGAGGCGATCGCGTCTCGAGCGATCGAAGCCCGGCTGTGCACTGCTTGTCTGTGTAGTGATGTTCGGAGGCGAAACGTTTCCGGCCACCTTGCTATGGCGCACTCG
>JBIITV010000227.1:0-4459 GCA_044340325.1 Lysobacteraceae bacterium | reverse complement strand
CCGACAACTTTCTTTGCCATGGGGAGTCTCCTGGAGTATTAGCGCCTGCACGCCTTGCGGCTGCGGGGCTCCTCCATCGTTGTTGCGCGGCGCGGATGCGGCGCGCGGGTGAAGGCCATTCCGATAAAGGCTTAGGCCTTTTCGACCTGACCGAATTCCAGCTCTACCGGCGTGGCCCGGCCGAAGATCAGCACCGACACGCGCAGGCGGCTCTTTTCGTAATTCACTTCTTCGACCACGCCGTTGAAGTCGTTGAACGGCCCGTCGACCACGCGGACCATCTGACCCGGCTCGAACAACACCTTCGGCTTCGGCTTCTCGACGCCGTCCTGCACGCGCTGCAGGATCGCATCGGCTTCGGTGTCGCGGATCGGCAGCGGGCGATCGGCGGTACCGCCGATGAAGCCCATCACCTTCGGCGTCTCCTTCACCAGATGCCAGCTTTCGCTGTCCATCCGCGGGATACCGGCTTCATCGTGGGTCGCGATCTGCACCAGCACATAGCCCGGGAAGAATTTGCGCTCGGAACGGCGCTTCTGGCCGGAGCGCATTTCGATCACTTCTTCAGTCGGAACCAGCACCTCGCCGAACTTGTCTTCCATGCCGGTACGGACGATGCGATCGCGCAGCGCCTGGGCCACCGACTTCTCGAAACCCGAGTAGGCGTGAACGACGTACCAGCGCTTCAGGACTTCGGAATTGCTCACTGCATTCTCCATCACGATCCGAGCAGGGCCTTGACGCCCCATTGGATCACCACATCGAAGCCCGCCAACAGAAGGCTCATCAGAATCACGACGACGATCACCACCCAGGTGGTGCGCGTGGTTTCCTGCCGGGTCGGCCACACGACCTTGCGCAACTCGAAGCGCGACTCACTGAGAAACTCACGCGTGTCCGCACCCTTGGTGGTCGTCATGAAGAGGGCTGCGCCGGCGACGAGACCACCGATGACCGACATCACACGGGCCACGGTCGGCCACTGGCCATTGAACCAGTAGAACGCGAACAGGCCGGCTGCGACCAGCAGCAATGCCAGTGCGTATTTCACGACGTCGCCTGCGGATCCGCCGGCTTTCGGTTGTTCGACTCTGCTATTCAAGTCTCTTCGCCCTGATGCGGCGCGCGCCGCGCGAGCCAACGGCCAAATAGACCGGGAGTCTCGCGGAACGTTCCGCTGATGTGGCACGCCAGGAGGGACTCGAACCCCCAACCTGCGGTTTTGGAGACCGCTGCTCTGCCAATTGAGCTACTGGCGTGTATTTGAAAAATGTTCGTTTTTCTTAGACGGCGACGGCGAGCCGTCTCCGGCTCGCCTCGCTTGTCATTCCGAGTGCAACGAGAAATCCGCTATTAAAGTAACAACAGATCCCTGGCTTCGCTCGAGATGACGCCTTGGCAAACCTCTGGGCGCGTTCGCGCGCAGAGGTCAAAGCGTCACTTGATGATCTTGGCGACGACGCCAGCGCCGACCGTACGGCCACCTTCACGGATCGCGAAGCGAAGACCCTCGTCCATCGCCACCGGGTTGATCAGGCTCACCACCATCTTCACGTTGTCGCCAGGCATCACCATCTCCACGCCTTCCGGAAGCTCGCAAGCGCCCGTGATGTCAGTCGTACGGAAGTAGAACTGCGGACGGTAACCCTTGAAGAACGGCGTATGACGACCGCCCTCGTCTTTCGACAGCACATACACTTCCGCCTCGAAGTCCGTATGCGGCTTGATCGAGCCCGGCTTGCACAGCACCTGGCCGCGCTCCACGTCGTCGCGCTTCGTACCGCGCAGCAACAGACCCGCGTTGTCGCCCGCCTGACCCTGGTCCAGCAGCTTGCGGAACATCTCCACGCCCGTCACCGTCGTCTTCTGCGTCGGACGAATACCCACGATCTCGATTTCGTCGCCGACCTTGATGATCCCGCGCTCGATACGACCCGTTACCACCGTGCCTCGGCCCGAAATCGAAAACACGTCTTCCACCGGCATCAGAAACGCCTTGTCGATGTCGCGCTCCGGCAGCGGAATCCACGTATCCAGCGCCTCCACCAGCTTCAGGATCGACGGCACGCCAATCTCAGTCTGGTCGCCTTCCAGCGCCGAACGCGCCGATCCGGTGATGATCGGAGTATCGTCGCCCGGGAACTCGTACTTGCTCAGCAGCTCACGCACTTCCATCTCCACCAGCTCCAGCAGCTCGGCGTCGTCCACCAAGTCCGCCTTGTTCAGGTAGACGATGATGTACGGCACACCGACCTGACGCGCCAGCAGAATGTGTTCGCGCGTCTGCGGCATCGGGCCGTCAGCGGCCGAGCACACCAGAATCGCGCCGTCCATCTGCGCAGCGCCCGTGATCATGTTCTTCACGTAGTCCGCATGCCCCGGGCAATCCACGTGCGCGTAGTGACGGTTCGGGCTCTCGTATTCCACGTGAGCCGTCGAAATCGTGATCCCGCGCGCCTTCTCTTCCGGCGCCGCGTCAATCTGGTCGTATGCCTTGAACTCGCCGCCAAAACGCTCCGCGCCGATCTTCGTCAGCGCCGCCGTCAGCGTCGTCTTGCCGTGGTCAACGTGACCGATCGTGCCCACGTTCACGTGCGGCTTGGTGCGCTCGAACTTACCCTTTGCCATGGTGTGTTTCTCTCTTGATCTGAATGCTTGGATGATCTGAATGCTTGAGCGGAGCCGGCCTCAGCCGGCCGCGCATCAACTCTTCTTGATGACCGATTCGGCGATATTGGTCGGCGCTTCGGCGTAATGATCGAATTCCATCGTGAATGTTGCACGCCCCTGGGTCAACGAGCGGATAGTGGTCGCGTAACCGAACATTTCGCCCAGCGGCACCATCGCGTTGATGGTCTTGCCCGATGGCGTGTCGTCCTGACCCTGAAGCAGGCCGCGACGACGGCTCAGGTCGCCCATCACGTCGCCGACATAGTCTTCCGGGGTGACCACTTCGACCTTCATGATCGGCTCCAAGAGGACCGGATCGGCCTTGCGGAAACCTTCCTTGAACGCCATCGACGCCGCGAGCTTGAACGCCATTTCCGACGAGTCGACGTCATGGTACGAACCGAACACGAGCTTGACCTTGATGCCCACGACCGGGAAACCAGCGAGCGGACCGCTGGTGATGGTTTCGCGCAGACCCTTTTCGACCGCCGGAATGAACTCCTTCGGGATCACGCCGCCGGTGATGTCGTTGATGAACAGGAAATCGTTCTTCACGTCCTCATCGGCACGATCCACCGCAGTCATCGGCGACAGCTCGATCACGACGTGACCGTACTGACCCTTACCGCCTGACTGCTTGGCATGCTTGTAGTCCGATTTCACATCCGACTTGCGGATGGTTTCGCGGTAGGCCACCTGCGGCTTGCCGACGTTGGCTTCGACGTTGAACTCGCGGCGCATGCGGTCCACCAGGATATCCAGGTGAAGCTCGCCCATGCCGGCGATGATGGTCTGACCGGACTCTTCGTCGGTGCGCACGCGGAACGAGGGGTCTTCCTGAGCCAGACGGCCGAGGGCGATGCCCATCTTTTCCTGGTCGGACTTGGTCTTCGGCTCCACTGCCATCGAGATGACGGGCTCGGGGAAGATCATGCGTTCGAGGGTGATGATGTGATCCTGCGAGCACAGCGTGTCGCCGGTGGTCACGTCCTTCAGGCCGACCGCTGCGGCGATATCGCCAGCGCTGACCTCCTTGATTTCTTCGCGGTTGTTCGCATGCATCTGCAGGATGCGGCCGATGCGCTCCTTCTTCGACTTGACCGGGTTGTAGACCTGGTCGCCGGATTTCAGCGTACCGGAGTAGACGCGGAAGAACGTCAGCGAGCCGACGAACGGGTCGGTCATGATCTTGAACGCCAACGCCGAGAACGGCGCCTTGTCGTCGGCAGCGCGGGTGTCTTCCTTGTCGTTCTCGTCGATACCGGGGACCGGCGGACGATCGATCGGCGACGGCAGCAGTTGCACGACCGCGTCGAGCATGGCCTGCACACCCTTGTTTTTGAACGCGGTGCCGCACAACACCGGGACGATTTCCGTCCGCAGCGTACGGGTACGAATGCCGAAGATGATTTCTGCTTCGGTCAACTCGCCCTCGTTGAGGTACTTGTCCATCAGCTCTTCATTCGCTTCGGCAGCCGCCTCGACCATGAAGTTGCGCGCTTCCTTGGCCTTCTCGAGCAGATTCGCCGGAATGTCGCCGTAGGTGAAGGTGGCGCCCTTGTCTTCCATGTTCCAGATGATCGCTTTCATCTTCAACAGGTCGACGACGCCCTCGAACCCTTCTTCGGCGCCGATCGGAACCTGCATCGGCACGGCGTACGCGCCGAGACGCGACTTCAGCTGCTCGACGACCTTGTCGAAATTGGCGCCGGTACGGTCCATCTTGTTGACGAATGCCATGCGCGGTACGGAGTACTTGTTGGCCTGACGCCAGACGGTTTCGGACTGC
>JBIITV010000019.1:0-43538 GCA_044340325.1 Lysobacteraceae bacterium | reverse complement strand
TCCTCAACGTCGAGCGCGCGCGTTTCGATCGCATGCTCGCCAGCGCCGAGGTCGGTACGCTGATCACCGCGCTGGGCACCGGCATCGGCAAGGACGAATACAACGCCGACAAGCTGCGCTATCACCGCATCATCATCATGACCGACGCCGACGTCGACGGTTCGCACATCCGCACCCTGCTGCTGACGTTCTTCTATCGGCAGATGCCGGAGTTGATCGAGCGCGGACACATCTACATCGGCCTGCCGCCGCTGTACAAGATCAAGCAGGGCAAGAACGAGCTGTACCTGAAAGACGACGCGGCGCTGGATGCCTATCTCGCCAACAACGCGGTCGAGAACGCGGGCCTCATCCCCGCCGAGGGCGAACCGGCGATCGAAGGCGCGAATCTCGAGAAACTGCTGCTGGCCTACGCAGGCGCGCGCGACGCGATCGCCCGCAACGCCTACCGCTACGATCCGGCGCTGCTGGAGGCGCTGATCGACTTCACCCCGCTGGACGCGGCTTCGCTCGCACACAACACCGACGACCGCAGCGAACTCGATGCGCTGGAAGCCCGGCTCAATCGCACCGGTCTGGGCCGACCGCGGTATCGCGTGACCGCGCAGGCAACCAGCGATGCGCAGCCTGGCGCGCTGGTCGTTACCCGCACCCACATGGGCGAGTCGCAGGTGCAGGTGTTGCCGCTCTCCAGCTTCGAGCACGGCGAACTGCGCCCGCTGCGCGATGCGGCCGCGCTGCTGCACGGACTGCTGCGGGAAGGCGCGAAGATCGTGCGCGGCAGTCGTCAGGAACCCGTCGCAAGTTTCGCCGAGGCGCACGCCTGGCTGCTGGAAGAAGCGAAGAAGGGCCGCCAGATCCAGCGCTTCAAGGGCCTCGGCGAAATGAATCCGGAACAGCTGTGGGAAACCACCGTGAACCCGGACAGCCGCCGCCTGCTGCAGGTGCGGATCGAAGACGCGGTCGCGGCCGACCAGATCTTCAGTACGCTGATGGGCGATGTGGTGGAACCGCGGCGCATTTTCATCGAAGACAATGCGCTGAAGGTGGCGAATCTCGATGTGTGACTGATGTCCAGAGCGGGCGTTGAGCAAACCTGAGAATTGAGAGACGGCGACATGGCTGACGACTTTTACATTCGAAACCCCTTGCGAGTCGGCATGTGCGGCGACGACGTTCGTTACATCCAAGAGGTGCTCAACGAAAAGGGCTTCGACGTGCCGGTCAGCGGTGTGTTTGATGCCGAGACAATGACGGCTGCCAGAAAAGAACTTACGGACTTCTATCTCGAAAGATACGATGAGTGGCCGCCAGAGTATCGTACGGACTACTCCGGAGCGATGAGCCGTTACGACCCTGAGTCTCCAGATTTCATGGAGCGAGAAAGAGACGAAGTCTTCCTCGGCGACCAGGAAGCGTACGAGAAATGGGGGTTGTTGCAGGAAAGCTGGAGATTCTCTAGCAGGGATGAATTCGAGGAATTTCTCCAATCAACGCCAAGCCCGATTCCAGATTTTCTTTATCTGTTCGACTCGCAACGTCTGCAGCGCGGGATTCCCCAAGCGGAACTTCCCGAGCCGATGAAAGACGCGAACAACTATTTCCCGGAAGTGAAAAACACCGATATCGCACCTCCCAGCAGCGAACCCTACTGTTCGATCCCTATGAGCGATGCAGGCACCGGGTCTTCCATCACGAATCTCGCGCTGTACGAAGAAGTGCGTAAGCAGTTACCAGCCGAGATCGGCGACGACCGCGCCGCCGAAGCCACTCTGCGGGCGATCCAGGACGGCATCAAAACACCTGAGCAGTTGCAGGATGTCGTGGTCGCGAACGACCGAATTTTCGTGGTCGGCAACATCCCTGGTTTTCGCGGGGTGGTCGATCTGAACCAGCCGCCGCTGCCGCCGACGGACATCCAGACGCAGTTCGCCGCATTCGAACAGCGACAACTGACAGAGCGAGATCAACCGCAGCAAGTGCGAGGCGGGCTCTCCTTGAGTTGATGTTATTGATCGAAGACGGTCAGGCGTTTCCGGAGCGTAAGAATTTCGTTCAAAACTCGTAAACCCAACGTCTCTACGCACATGCGTTTACCTTGGCGGTGTGCGGCTATGCAAAAAATTCGCCGGAACGGTTGACATCGCATTTCAGCGTGTAACCCTACATGCCCTTTCCCTCGCAGGGAGCCGGTTATGAACCACCGCCCCATACGAAACGTGCTGCTCAGCGCTGCGATTGCGATGACGGTTGCCGGTTGTGCGACCACCACGTCGTCCACCGGCCGCAAGCAGTACGTCGGCGCGGTGTCGCAACAGCAGCTCAATCAGCTGGGCGCCCAGGCGTTCGACCAGGTGAAATCCCAGAAGCCGCAGACCCAGGATGGCAAGCAGTCCGCGTACGTGCGCTGCGTGGTCGATGCCATCGTCCGCGAACTGCCGCCGCAGTGGCGGCAGGGCGGCTGGGAAGAAGCGGTGTTCGTCGACAAGAGCCCCAATGCCTTCGCGCTGCCGGGCGGCAAGGTCGGGCTGTACACCGGTATTTTCGACGTCGCGCGCAACCAGGACCAGCTCGCCGCCGTGATCGGCCATGAAATCGGTCACGTCATCGACAACCACCACAACGAGCGCATCACCCGCCAGATGGGCGCCGCCGGTGCGATCCAACTGCTGGGAGCACTGGCGGGGGCGCGGTACGGCGAGACCGGCTCGGAGATCGCCACCCAGAGCGGCAGCATCCTTGCGCAAGGCGGCTTCCTGCTGCCCGGCACCCGGGAACAGGAAACCGAAGCCGATGTGGTCGGTCAGCGGCTGATGGCCCAAGCCGGTTTCGACCCGCGACAGGCCGTCGATCTGTGGCAGAACATGCTGGCCGCCAGCGGCGGCAGCCGCCCGCCGGAATGGCTCTCCACCCATCCCGACCCCAAGTCCCGCATCGGCGAGCTGCGCAAACGCGCCGATGCGCTGATGCCGGCCTACGAACAGTCCCGTGCCGCCGGCCGCAAGCCCAAATGCAGCTGAACGTACTCACCGTTTCCGGCGGGCAGCCCGCGCAATCGGCTTTGCATCCGCAACCATCGCGGTCGTTGAAAACGTATATTCCCAACCCCGCGCCTCCGACTTTGCCGTTTCCAAACGACACTCCGACCCGAGACCTTCCATGACCGCTTCCTCTTTCCGCGTTCTCCCCCAAACCGCCCTGAACGTCGCCATTGCGCTGCTGATCGGCAGCGCCTTTGCCGGCAGCGCCCTGGCGCAAGACAGCGACATGGACGAGGACATGAAAGACAAACCCAAATCGACCACCATGAGTGGCAGCGCGGCTGCGGCTGCGGAGCGCGCCCGCCAGCGCAAGGCGGAACAGGCCAACAAGGCCAATACGCAGCCGCCGCAGTACCCGCAGGCCACGCGCACCGAGCCTGCGAAGCAGCCGGTCTCAGGCAAGGACGCGAAGACCGCGAATGCGATCCAGGCCGATTTCGACGCCAAGAAGTACGCCGAGGTGCTGACCAAAGTCGACGCCTTCGCTGCGACCGGTTCGACCAACGCCTATCTGCTGAGCTACCTCTATCAGCTCGCCGCGAGCGCCGCGACCTCGATGGACGACAACGCCAAGGGCGCCGAGTATTTCAAGAAAACCGTCGACGCCAATGGCCTCGACAACAATGGCCACTACCAGATCATGTACAACCTCGCGATCACGCTCAATCAGCTCGATCGTTATCCCGAAGCGCTCGCCACCATCGATCGCTTCCTCGGCGAAACCAGAAGCGAAAAAACCGAAGCGATCGCGCTCAAGGCGTATCTGCTCAGTCAGATGGATCGTCCTGCGGAAGGTGCGGCACTGTACGAGAAGATCCTTGCCACCAGTCCCGGCGACCGCAGCGTGCTCATGAATGCCGTTGCGCTGTATCAGCAGGCGGACAATTTCGATAAGGCCAACGCGCTGCTGGAAAACGCCCGCAAGCAGGGGTTGCTCGTCGATGGAAAGGAATATCGCGCGCTGTTCGTCGGTTACATCAATTCCGAAAAATACAAGGAAGCGCAAGCGGTGTTGGAGGAGGGCGTGGCCAAGGGTGCGATCACGCCATCGCAGACGCTGGCCAACGATTATTCGATCATCGCCCAGAGCTACTACGCCGACGACAAGGTGCCGCAGACCATCGATTTCTACACGCGCGCATCCAAGGTCGCCACCAACGGCGAGGCCGCGCTGAATCTGGCCAAGGTGCTGCGCAACGAAGACCGGATCAGCGAAGCCAAGGCCGCCGCGCGCGAGGCGCTGGCCAAGGGCGTCAAGAAGCCAAAGGAAGCCAACGACATCCTGGCCCTGCCTGGCGGAAAGTGAGGGCAGGCCCGTCACTCCCCTGCCCGGATTCTTTGCCGGGGGTGTTGGTAAGTCCTGCCGCGATTGGTATAAGCTTACAGATTGCCGCGATTGGTTCTCACTCAGATGGACCAGTTGCGGTTTGACCATTCCGGGGTATGGTGGTTCGGGGTCGGGTTCATCTTTCTATGGATAGATCGCGAACGCGATACCGAATCAGCACCACGAGTCCGCTAAACCGAGCCTGCTGCGCATGACCCAACACTTGCCGAACCCCGACAAGCGCGACCGCGAAGAACCCGGCCTGAACTGGTCGAGGATCACCGCTATCAGCTTCGCCATCGCGCTGCACATCGCGGCGCTCATGCTGTTGCTGGTCCCGGTGACTCCGCCAGGCGCCGAGCAGGAAGAAGAACAGAACACCAGCGTCGTCATCATCGAGCCGCCGCCGCCGCCGCCACCGCCGCCGCCGCCGCCGCCGGAACCACCGAAAGAAATCAAGCTCACCCCGCAGGAAACCCCGCGGCCGGTGATTGAGCCACCGCCGGAAGAGCCACCGCCGGTCACCTTCGACGAGCCGTCTCCGGTCGATACCCCGGCGCCGCCGCCGGCCCCGCCCGCGCCGCCGGCCCCGCCCGCGCCGAGCGGTCCGCCGCGCAACAACAGCGACCTTCGTGGCAGCATCTGCGTGCGTCCGCCGGACGGTCAGCTGGCCGCCGCCATTTCACGCGCCGGTCGCGGCGCCAAGATGCGCATCAAGATCAACTACGAAGCCGATGGCCGCGTCACCGACGCCGCGATCGAAGTCGGCAGCCGCGACCGCGATCTGGATCGCGCCGCGCTGACTTGGGCCAAAAAAGTGAAACTCTGTCCAGGTGCTGCGGGCGTCGGCATTCTGCCGCTCGACCTCACGCTTCCGGATTGACGACCCTGATCACCCAGTACCGCTCCAATCGCGTTGCCCAACCGTTGAATTGTTCGTCCTTCCACACACAAGAAAGGTAAGCGTCATGCTGCAGGAAACCACCAACGCCGCCGGGGGCAATGCCGCCGCTCTGAAGCAGATGGGTGTCGACCATCTGGCGCGCGAAATGCTCGGCAATCCCGGCGACTATGTCGTTCAGCTCGTGGTCGCCGCCACGCTTCTGATCATGTCGATGACTTCGATCTACTGGATCGTCGTCAACTTCATCAAGAACTCCAACCTCCGCCGTCGTGGCGATACGGTCACCAGCACGTTCTGGGAAACCCCGAACGCGCAGGACGCAATTCGTTTCATGGAAGAGCAGCCCAAGAGCGAACCCTTCTCGAAGATCGCCCTCGACGCCGCCCAGGCCGCTGCGCACCATCAGCGTCATGAAGGCTCGCGTCTGGTCGAATCGCTGAACCGCTCCGAGTTCGTCGATCGCGCCCTGCGTCAGGCCGTGACCCGCGAATCGATGGCGCTCGAAAGCGGCTTGACCGTGCTCGCCACCGTCGGTTCGACCGCGCCTTTCGTCGGTCTGCTCGGTACGGTGTGGGGCATCTACGGCGCGCTCATCAAGATCGGTGCGACCGGCCAGGCCTCCATCGACGCCGTCGCCGGTCCGGTGGGCGAGGCGCTGATCATGACCGCCGTCGGTCTGTTCGTCGCCATCCCGGCGGTGCTCGCGTACAACTTCTTCGTGCGCATCAACCGCATCACGAACAACAAGTTCGACACCTTCGCCCACGATCTGCACGACTTCTTCGCAACCGGCGCGCGCGTTGGTGAAGTCGGCGGCAAGCGCTGATCCCGGCGACGACCGAACACCCGGAGCACAGTCATGGCTTTCAGTGCAGGTAACGACAGCGGCGGCCCGATGTCCGAGATCAACGTCACGCCCCTCGTGGACGTGATGTTGGTGCTGCTGATCATCTTCATGATCACCGCACCGCTGATGTCGCACAAAACGAAGGTCGAGTTGCCCCAGGCCGACTTGGCGAATCGCGAGGACAAAGCGCCTCCAGCACCGCCGATCACGGTTGCCGTCACTGCGGAAGGCCGTTTCTTCCTCAACGACGAGCCGATGACGCGCGAACTGCTGGAAAGCCGGCTCTCGGTCGAGGCTCAGAAGGTGCCGCAGCCGGCGGTCAACATCCGCGGCGACAAGACCACGCTTTACCGTTACGTCAACGACGTGGTCAACATCGCCCAGGCCCAGGGCATGCGCAAGGTCGGTTTCGTCGCTACCCGCGAACGCAACTGACGCAACCAGACAGAGAGCAGACGCATGGCATTCGCATCCAACTCCGGTTCCGGCCCGATGGCCGACATCAACGTCACGCCGCTCGTCGACGTGATGCTGGTGCTGTTGATCATCTTCATGGTCACCGCACCGATCATGTCCTACCCGATCGACATCGACCTGCCGCAGCGGACCAACAATCCGCCGGAAAACCCGAAGGAACCGCCGCCGCCGATCAAACTGCGGATCGACGCCGCCGGCACGGTGTTCTGGAACGACAGTCCGACTCCGGTCAAGTCCCTGTACAGCCTGATGGCTGCGGAAATCGAACGCGACCCGGCCAACCAGCCGACGCTCGAGATCGATGTAAACCCTGACGCGCACTACGAAGTGCTCGCCAAGGCATTGGCCGCAGCCAAGAACGCCGATATGAAGAAGATCGGCTTCGTGAAGAAGTAATCTGACCGCACGACAGGCCGGCGCCGGACCTGCAGCCCGCCGCCGAGCCCGAAAACCGTTTGCCTTCTTTTTTGACGCCGCCCTTCGGGGCGGCGTTTTTTTTATGCGCCCCTGCGCCTGTCCATGGGGGCTTGCCGGCGTAGTGGTGACGCGAGTAACGTGGAACCGCAACCCACCGAGAGGAGCAAGGCCATGGCTTTCGCGCAAGCAGAATCCCGGCAGGACGCCATTTCGGCAATCAACATCACGCCGCTGGTCGATGTGATGCTGGTGATGTTGGTGATCTTCATGGTCACCGCCCCCGTGTTCAGTCGGGCGATTCCGCTCACGCTTGGCCACCCGGGTTCACCGCGAGCTGAACCACCGCCGCCGATCGAACTACGCATCGATGCCGCAGGCGAGATCTTCGTCGGCGACCGATTACTGCCGGTCTCGGCATTGCCCTCGGTGTTCTCCGCCGAATTGGAACGCGCCGGCACCCAACCCGTGGTTCTTCGTATCGATGCCAACGGCGACGCGGAGTATCAGACGGTCGCCAAGGTCCTGGCGACCGCACAGAACGCGGGCCTCGATAACATCAGTTTCAAGCGGTGATGTTTCGCGCATGCGAGGAGTGGCAAGACGCCGCTCCCCGCATGGGATTTGCCGACATGCGGATTCCTCGGCTTATCGCCGACCGTCGATGACGGCGAGATAGCGCTTCACGGTCATCGCAAGACCCGCATACAGAGCTTCGCTGATCAGGGCGTGCCCGATCGACACTTCCATCACACCCGGCACCTCCTGGAGGAACCGGCCGAGATTCGCTGCGCTCAGATCGTGTCCGGCGTTGACGCCAAGGCCGCAGCCAGCGGCATCGCGCGCCGTCATCGCGAATGTCTTCAAGGATGCTTCTGGTGCGTTGGCGGCGAAGGCTTCGGCGTATGGGCCGGTGTACAACTCGATCCGCTCTGCGCCGCTGGCCGCTGCCGCCGTCATGTCGGCACCGGCATCGGCGAAGAGGCTCACCCGACAGCCCAGCGCCTTCAAAGCAGCGACCTGTGCGCGCAGCGCGTCGAGATCGTGGACGAAATCGAAGCCATGGTCGGACGTGAGCTGACCGTCGCCGTCGGGCACCAGCGTCGCCTGTGCGGGGCGGGTCTCCAGGCACAGCGCGTGGAACCCGGGATAGCCGGCACGCGGCGGTGCGAAGGGATTGCCTTCGAGATTGAATTCGACGCCGTACACGCGGGTGAGTTCGGCCAGTGCAAAGACATCATCGGCCCGGATATGGCGCGCGTCGGGACGTGGATGCACCGTGATGCCGTGCGCGCCGGCGTCGAGGCATGCGCGCGCCGCAGTCACCACATCGGGTTCGTGACCGCCGCGCGAATTGCGCAGCACGGCGATCTTGTTGACGTTGACGCTGAGAACGGTCAATGCAGGCGCCGACTCACGACTGCGCGGCGTCGCCCGCACCGGACGCCGCTGCACCGCTGCCGTCGGCACGCTTGGCTTCGGCCAGTTCGCGCAGACGCCGCAGTTCCTGCGGGTCGATCAGCATGGTTTCACTGCGGGTGCTGTTGCCGACGCGCTGCGCCAGCAGACCCATGATCGCGAATACGCTCAAGCCGAGCGAGGCCAGCACACACAGGATCACCATCGCGATGGAAGTCGCGCTCAGGGCGACCATGAACAGGCCGACGGCGATGAGAAGAAGAAGCCAGGGCATGGGTCGCGTCCTTACCGGTGAAAACGGCCGGGGGATGGGGGAGGGGCGGGAGTCAGTCTACTCTGGTGCCGTATGGCCCCGACAGTCCGCTGGCCGGACGGCTCCTGCCGTCTGTCGCCGGTGCCGCGCTTTCCGCTACAGCAGCGGCGACATCAGCCGCGCCAGCGCTTCCGGCAGCCGGGTGCCGAACAGCGGCCGCAGTCGATCGGCACGGACCCGCGGGGCGCTGGCGAATTCGCCCTCGATCAGTTTGGCAATGCGCTCGCCAAGTCCGCGATCCTGGAACAGCACCGACACCTCGAAGTTCAGCCGGAAGCTGCGGTGGTCGAAATTGGCGCTGCCGACAATCACCGACGCGTCGTCCACCAGCAGCGCTTTGGTATGCAGCATCCGCTGTCCGTATTCGTAGATCTTCACGCCGGCGGCCATGAGATCGTCGTAATACGACCGCGCCGCCAGCGTCACCAGTCGGGAATCGCTCATCCGCGGCACCATCAGCCGCACATCCAGACCGCCGAGCGCAGCCGAGGTCAGCGCCATCATCGCCGCTTCGCCCGGCACGAAGTACGGCGTGATGAGCCATACGCGTTGGCGCGCGGCGTGGATCAGACCGACATGCAGACGGTGGATCGCTTCCCACGACGAATCCGGCCCCGAGGTCAGCACCTGCGCCGAGATGTCGCCGGCTTCGGGCGATGGCAATGTCCGGGCGATATCGGAAATGAAACCGCGATCGCCGGTGACGTAGACCCAATCCTCGGCGAACACCAGCTGCAGCGAGCGGACCGCATCGCCTTCGATGCGCAGATGCAGGTCGCGATAGGCGTCTTTGCGCAGGCGTTCGTTTTCGTCGTCGGTGATGTTGATGCCGCCGGTATAGGCGATGTGATTGTCGATGACCACGATCTTGCGGTGCGTGCGCATGTTCAGCCACGGCCGCGACCAGAATTTCCAGAACCGCGTCGGATGAAACCACGCGAGTTCGCCGCCTGCATCGATCAGCGGCGCCAGGAACCCGCGCGAACACTTTCCGGAGCCGATCGCGTCCAGCAGCAGGCGCACGCGCACGCCACGTTTTGCGCAAGCCACCAGCGCATCGCGCAACGCGGCGCCGCTGCGGTCCGGTGTGAAGATGTAGTACTCCAGATGCACATGATGCTGCGCATGGGCGATATCCTCGATCAGCGCATCGTATTTCCCGGCACCGTCCACCAGCAGGCGCACGTCCCGCGCCGTGGTGGGCGGCAGCCCGGTCGACGCCTGAGCCAACTTCGCCAGTTCCAGCGCCTCGGGCGAAGCTGCCTCACCGCCGACCGCGCTACCGAGCGCATCGCCTTCCAACCGGCTGCGCGCGCGGCGCAAACGCTGGCGCTGGATCTTCTGCGGCCCGAGCAAGTGATAGATCAGGAAGCCGACGTAAGGAAGCAGCGCAAGACCCAGCAGCCAGCTTAATGTCGCCACCGGCTCGCGCTTCTGCAGCACGATCCAGCCGCCGAGCAGTACCAGATAAGTCAACCAGCCGATGAACAGCGTGGGGCCGAGCTTCGCCCCGATCACGGGGATGTGGTGCAACCAGTCCCACAGCAACCCCCAGACTTCGAACATGCAAGAGAACTCCGTCGCAACAGCTGCGACCTGCGCGCGCTAGCCTACTCCGATGGCACAAGGCGGCAAAGTCGACGAAGCGACCCACAACCTGCTGCGCAGCGGGCCGATGAAAGGCCGCGGCGCGGCCTCTTTCGTGCGCGGTCGCTTCGAGAAGACCGTCGCCGAGGCCGAAGATGACGGCTGGGGCTCGGTGTACGCCAGCGACGAAGACGGCACGGAACCGAAACCCCGACAGCTGCGCACCGAGGTCACCGAAGAACGCGCGCGCAGCATCGTCAGCCGCAACCAGTCGCCGGATATTCCATTCAGCCAATCGCTCAATCCCTATCGCGGCTGCGAGCACGGCTGTGTCTACTGTTTCGCACGGCCATCGCACGCGTATCTCGACCTGTCGCCGGGGCTCGACTTCGAGACGAAGCTGTACGCGAAAACCAACGCCGCTGAAATGCTGCGCAAGGAATTCTCGCGCAAAGGTTACCGCTGCTCGCCGATCTCGCTGGGCATCAACACCGACGCCTACCAGCCTATCGAACGCCGCTATCGCATCACCCGGCAGCTGCTGGAAGTGTTCGCCGAATATCGCCATCCGGTGAGCCTGATCACCAAGAGCGCGCTGATCCTGCGCGATATCGATCTGCTCGCGCCGATGGCGAAGCAGGGCCTGGTGACCGTGTACGTCTCGATCACCTCGCTCGACAATCAGCTTTCATCGAAACTCGAACCCCGCGCCGCCGCGCCGCACACGCGCCTCAAAACAGTGCAGGCGTTGCACGCGGCCGGTGTTCCTGTGGGCACGATGGTGGCGCCGATCATTCCGATGATCACCGACTGCGAAATCGAACACATCCTCGAAGCCGCCTACGCCCATGGCGCCGGTGCCGCAGGTTACGTCCTGCTGCGTCTGCCGCATGAGTTGAAGGAAGTCTGGCGCGAATGGCTGGCGCTGCATTACCCGGAACGCGCCGCCCACGTCATGAGCCTCGTACAGCAGATGCGTGGCGGCAAGGATTACGACAGCGCCTACGGCACCCGCATGCGCGGCGAAGGCCCGTTCGCGGATTTGATCGCGATGCGGTTTGCGAAAGCGTACAAGCGGATCGGGTTCGGGCGGTTGCCGGCGTTGGATTGTTCGAAGTTCCTGCCGCCGGAGCCGGAGAAGCCTGATTCGCCGCAGGGGATCTTGTTTTAGAGGCGCGTCTCAGTCCCCATAGGGTGCGCCTGTGGTTAAACGCTTGATTTCGCGGGAAACCACAGTGCGCCACAAGCGCACCCTATGAGGGTTATGGCTGCCCGAACATCACTTCCGCCCGCTGAAACAGGATCCAGCTGGTCGCGATGAACTTGTCGCCGCCCTGCGGTCGATTGCCGCGATGCGTATGCGTGAACGCTGTCGGTGCGATGAGCAATGAGCCGGTTTCGGGCTTCACCTTGCGCTGCTGGAACAGGAACTCCGTTTCTCCTTCCTCGAAGTCATCGTTGAGGTAGAGCGTCCACAGCAGATGGCGGTGCAGAGTTTCGGCGTTGGGATGGAGCGGGTACAGCTCGCAGTGCCAGTAGGGATACCCGCCTTCTCCGGCGCGGTACCACTGCAGGTTGATGCTGCCGGGGCGCAGGCAGGCACGGATGAGTTCGATGATGCCGGCGTCGTCCTTCGCCGCAAGCGTTTCTGCGGATAAGCGCTGCGGCGTGCCGTCGGGGCCTGACTGCTGCAACATCAGCGGTGCGATCAGCGCCTGCGGATACTCGCGCAGATATTGGATCAGGCCGCGAAGCATCGCCATGTTCAGCGTTTCTTCGACCTGCTGCCACGCGGGGTTGCCGGTGATGGTGATGTCGCGGCTGTGCTTGAGCTCAGGGAATACGCCGCTGCCGATGCGCCCCGGCTGCAGCGCGTCGCTGGCGCGGATATGCGCGACGATCTCGGCGCAGATCTCGCGCGGCAGCGCATCCGGGGTGACCGCGATGAAATCCTTGTCGCTCATGCCGTCAGCTTCGCATGCCGTGCGTTGTACTCGCGATGGTAGCGGGTGGCGGTCTCCACTTCCTCCTTCGAGCCGAGGAACACCGGCACGCGCTGGTGCAACTGCGTCGGCGCGATATCGAGCATGCGCGTACGGCCATCGGTGGCGCCGCCGCCGGCCTGTTCGATCAACAGGCTCATCGGATTGGCTTCGTACATCAACCGCAGCTTGCCGGCCTTGGTCGGGTCTTTTTTGTCCCACGGATACATGAAGATGCCGCCGCGGGTGAGGATGCGATGCACCTCGGCCACCATCGAGGCGATCCAGCGCATGTTGAAATCCTTGCCGCGCGGGCCGTCCTTGCCGATCAGCAGGTCGCGCACGTAGTCCTGCATCGGCGCTTCCCAGTGGCGCTGGTTGGACATGTTGACCGCGAACTCTTTCGTCTGTTCGGGAATGCGGATGTGTTTGCGGGTGAGCACGAACGCGCCGTGTTCGCGGTCGAGGGTGAAGGCGTGGGTGCCGTGGCCGATGGTCAGCACCAGCATCGTGCTGGGTCCATAGATGCAGTAGCCGGCCGCGACCTGGTCGGTGCCGGGCTGCAGGAAGTGTTCGTCGCCGACGGTGGCCACGCCGTCCGGACAGCGCAGCACCGAGAAGATCGTGCCGACGGCGACGTTCACGTCGATGTTGCTGCTGCCGTCGAGGGGGTCGAACAGCAGCAGATAGTTGCCTCGGGGAAACGCGTCGGGGATGGGCTGGCAGTGGTCCATTTCCTCGGAGGCGCATGCCGCGAGATGGCCGCCCCAGGCATTGGCCTCCAGCAGGATCTCGTTGCTGAGCACGTCCAGCTTCTTCTGGGCCTCGCCCTGGACATTGCCTGTGCCGGCATCGCCCAATACCCCACCCAGGGCGCCCTTGCCCACCGCTACTGCGATCTCTTTGCACGCCCTGGCGACGACCTCGATCAGCAGCCGCAGATCGGCGCCGATATGGCCCTGCCGCTCCTCCTCGATCAGATGCCGGGTCAGGGAGACGGAAGGGTTGGTCTGGGGCTGGGTCATGGCGGTGGGCGGTCGGGCGGCAGGCGCTATTTTCGCCTACCAGAGCGGGCTTGGCCGTCTCTGCCGGGCAAAAGATGGTGGAGGCCGGATTTCCTGCGGTGTTTTCGGCTAAGTGTTTGCCCACGCTGGCTTTCCCGGGCATAATGCGCGGCTCGTTACGCCCGGTCTGCTTCCATGCGGCCGGAGGGTCGGCCCGCGATGCCGCCCGCCAGCGCAGCGACACCCAAACTCATCCCGTCTCGCAAGGTGAACGTGCGGATCGATTCGAAGTCATTCGATGCGATCGACACCGACACCGGGGCCGCCGTCTCCCGGGCTATGGGAGGCCACCGCAGATCGCACGATTCCCTCGCGCGTTCTTATCGATAGAGGTACGTATGTCCCGCGAATGCCAAGTGACCGGCAAGCGCGTGCAGAGCGGCAACAACGTCTCGCACGCCAACAACAAGACCCGCCGCCGCTTCATGCCCAATCTCCACGAACGCCGCTTCTGGGTGGCTTCCGAGAACCGTTGGGTCAAGCTGCGCGTTTCCGCCAATGCCCTGCGCACCATCGACAAGAACGGCATCGATGCCGTGCTCGCCGATCTCCGCGCACGCGGCGAAAAGATCTGAGGAGGACTGAACCATGGCTTCCAAACGCGACAAAATCCGCCTGATCTCTTCAGCCGGTACCGGTCATTTCTACACGACCGACAAGAACAAGAAGAACACGCCCGCCAAGATGGAGATCAAGAAGTACGATCCCGTCGTCCGCAAGCACGTGATGTACAAGGAAGGGAAAATCAAGTGACGCAATGGCGCGTTCGCGCGCAACGCGAACGCATTTGCAATTGCGTCATCCCGAACCGCAGGTGAGGGATCTGCTTTTCCAGACGAAGCCCGCCGCATGGCGGGCTTCGTCGTTTCCGGCATCGCTCAGAGCCGTTTCTCCATCACGTAATCGTCCATCACGTAGCCGCTGCCGATATCGAACACCGCCTCTTCGCGAACGACGAAGCCGGACTTCCGGTAGATCGCGATCGATTCGGTGTTGCCTTTGTTGACGGTCAGATACAGCCGCGTCCGCCCAACAGAAACGCTCTTCGCTTCGACGTGACGCAGCATGCGTCCGCCCAGACCTTGGCCCTTGTAGTCCGCAAGCAGATAGAGCTGCTCCAGCTTCATCGCATCCGCATGTTCGCCCAGCGAACAGCTGCAATAGCCGGCGGGCGCACCAGCGACACGCAGCAGCCACAGCCAGCGTTCCTGCGAATCGATATAGCCGCGCAGCCGTTCCGGCGCGTAGCGGCCGTCCAGCATGTAATCGATCTGCGCCATGCCGATCATCGACGAATAGTGCGCACGCCAGATGGTGTCGGCTAGCCGCGCGACGACGGCGAAATCGGACTCGGTCAGCGGGTCGAGGCGGGTCTCTTGCATCATGGATCGTCCTGACGCGGCGGGCGGTAGTATCGCGGGCTAGCGTATCCACCGAAGGGCGGACGCACCAGCTGCGGCCGCGCAGATTCAAGCCGGCTTTCGGACGAAGTCCATCATCCAGTTGGTTTCCCAGGTGTCGCCGCCGTCGTCCGAAAACGCCTGTTCCCATCGCGCGGTGTCTGTCTGGTGCGAAAACCATGTGAAACGCACTGTGATCGGCCTGCCGTCGAGCATGTCCTCTGCGTAAAACAAACCCGTTCCGTTCTCGAATCCTCCAACGACGGGGACGTCCAGGTGATGCGGCCGCCGCGCATCCAGCCACCAGATCGCCCACGTGCCCGCAGCGGGGTCGAACGCGCGCATGGCGACGGCCCGATACGCGCCATCTGGAGGATCGAGCGCGTTGTCTTCCAGATTGCCCAAGCCGCCGAGGATTTTCCGGGTCAACGACGGGGACGTCCAGGTGATGCGGCCGACGCTCATCCAGCCACCAGATCGCCCACGTGCCCGCCTCGGGGTCGAACGCGCGCATGGCGACAGCCCGATACGCGCCATCTGGAGGATCGAGCGCGTTGTCTTCCAGATTGCCCAAGCCGCCGAGGATTTTCCGGGTCGTCGATGTTCCCTCGAATTCGACCCAAGCAGTGCAACCGGAGAGTCGTTCTTCGAGACGGCGATGATGGACATGCCAGTCGCCGACGATGAAATCGAAATCGCCTGCACCAGAGGTTTGCATGTGGATCACGACACCCGCGCCCAGTCCATGAACCACTGCCCTTGCCAGGTCTTGCCATCGTCGTCCGATAGCGCCTGATGCCAACGGCAGGAGGTCGGCGTGATCCGGTCCCACACACCGCGGACCTTGATCGGTTTGTCGCCGTCCATGTCGTCGGCGACGAAGCTGCCCACACCATCGACGAACATGCCGGTGGTGCCGGGCGTGGTCAGCACGCCGGACTTCGCGTTCACCCAGAAGTCCGACCACTCGCGCTTCTCGACATCGAGCAGGCGCAGTCCCATGCCGCTGAAGTTGCGCGCCGGGATGCGCAGTTCCTCGACGCTGCCGACGCCGGCGAGGATGGTCCAGCAGGTCGCTTCGCCCTCGAAGATGTCCCAGTCATCGGTCCCCGGGGTCTTCAGGCGGCGATGGTGGATTTTCCATTCGCCGGCCAGGAAATCGAAATCGCCGGGCTTGCCGTACGGGGTATCGGTGGCGGCTCCGGTCGACCCGGTTGCTGCCACGGCCGACCCAGTCCCGGTCGCGTAGACGGCCAATCCGGCGGCGGCGGTTTTCAGCAGGGTGCGACGGGAATCGTCGGCGGGGGCGTGGCTCATGGCGGTGCTCCGATCGGAAGAGGTGCCGAGACCATAGCCACCAATACCTGACAACTCTCGTCAGGAATACACTCGCAGTCTGGACACTGCGATCCCAAACGAGCTGCCATGCGCGCGAGCCGCCTGCTGTCGATCCTGATGCTGCTGCAGCTGCGCGAGCGGCTGACCGCCGAAGCGCTCGCGGCGGAGTTCGAGGTGTCGGTGCGCACGATCTATCGCGACATCGACAAGCTCGCCGAAGCCGGCGTACCGGTGTATGCCGATCGCGGTCCGGGCGGCGGATTCCGGCTGGTCGACGGCTACCGTACGCGGCTGACCGGGCTGGCGTCGGACGAGGCCGAAGCGATGTTCATGATCGGTCTGCCCGGCCCGGCGACCGCGCTGGGGATGGGGCCGGCGGCGTCGAACGCGGGCCGGAAGATGCTGGCCTCGTTGCCGCGGTCTTCGGGCGACCTGGCCGGGCGGATGGGCGCGCGCTTCCATCTCGACCCGGTCGACTGGTATCGCGACGACGCACCGCTGCAGCAACTGCCCGCGATCGCGCGCGCGGTGCTCGATCAGACCGTGTTGGCGATGCGCTACGACAGCTGGCGAGGGATACGCGAGCGGGTGGTGGAACCGCTCGGTCTGGTGCTGAAAGCCGGCGCCTGGTATCTGGTCGCGCGCAGCAATGGCGTCGCCCGCATCTACAAGGTCGCGAATATCCTGCACCACGACGTTCGCGCCGACGTTCGGGACACCCACTTCGAGCGACCGGCGGACTTCGATCTCGCCGCATGGTGGTCGGCGGAAACCGCGCGGTTCGAAGCCGGGCTGCGCCCCGGTGTCGCGCAGCTGCGGGCGACGGCACTGGGCCTGAAGCGGCTGTCGCAGCTCGGTGCGTTTGCGAAACGAGCGGTCGATGCGGCGGACGCGCCGGACGACGACGGTTGGTCGAACATCGTGCTGCCGATCGAGACGATCGACCATGCCGCGCTGACCTTACTCGGGATCGGCCCGGAGATTGCCGTGTCGGGACCGGAAGCGCTGAGACTTCGTCTGAAGGGTCTCGCGAGCGACATCGTCCGCTATTGCGAATGACTGCGGCCTCGACTTTGGTCGAATGCCGACGCCCTTACCGACGCGCGCCGTACACTCGCAGGACTGTGGTTCCACCGAGACGCGCATGATTCCTGGCTGGGTGTTGCTGCTGGTGTCGTTGGGCTACGTAGGCGTGCTGTTCGCGGTCGCCTACGTGGGCGACCTGCGCGGCGCGACCCCGCGCTGGCGCTGGGCGCGGCCGGCGATCTATGCGCTGGCGCTGGCGGTGTATTGCTCGTCATGGACGTTCTATGGCGCGGTCGGCACCGCCGCGCGCACCGGTCTGGGTTTTCTGCCGATCTATCTCGGCCCGCTGCTGATGCTGATCTTCGGCTGGCGCATTCTCGAACGGTTGGTGCTCATCTCCGGCGAACACCGCATCGTATCGATCGCCGACTTCCTCTCGTCCCGCTACAGCCGCGCGCCCGGGCTCGCGGCGCTGGTCGCAGCGGTGGCGCTGATCGCTGCGGTGCCCTACGTCGCGCTGCAGTTCAAGGCGGTGGCGATGAGCGTGGAAGTACTGGCGCCGGGCAGCGATGATGCGCTGTTCGCCGACTCCGCGCTGTATGTCGCGCTGCTGCTGGCGGCGTTCGCGATCCTCTTCGGCACGCGCCAGATCGATGCGACCGAACACCATCGCGGCATGGTGCTCGCGGTGGCGCTTGAGTCGCTGGTGAAGCTGCTCGCGTTCGTCGCGATCGGCGTGTTCGCCATGCTGCATCTGCCGGGCGATGGCCATCTCGGCGCGCGTGTTGTCGAGGCAGCGCGCGTTGTGACCGCACCGGGCCTACCGACCGGCTTCATCGCGCAGACCCTGATCGCATTCACCGCAATTATCTGTCTGCCGCGCCAGTTTCACGTCGCGGTGGTCGAATGTCAGGACCCCGCCGATATCCGCCCTGCGCGCTGGCTGTTCGGCGGCTATCTTGTCGTCTTCAGTGTGTTCGTAGTGCCGATCACCCTGGCGGGGCAGTCGCTGCTGGCCGGCAGCGGCGCATCGCCGGACATCTATGTGCTGGCGTTGCCGCTGGCGCTGGATCGCGAGTGGTTGGCGCTGTTGGCGTACATCGGCGGTTTCTCCGCCGCCACCGGCATGGTGATCGTCGCCAGCGTCGCGCTCGCGACCATGGTCAGCAACGATCTGGTGATGCCGCTGCTGCTGCGCAACCGGGTGCTCGCCGAAAGCGGAGGCATCGATCGTCAAGTGCTGTGGGTGCGCCGCGCGACCATCCTTGCGTTGGCGTTGATGGCCTATGGCTACTACCGGCTCGCAGCGCCGACCGGCGACAGTCTCGCGCAGCACGGTCTGCTCGCGTTCGCGGCGGTGGCGCAGTTCGCGCCCGCGCTGATCGGTGGTCTGTATTGGCGCGGCGCCAGTCGCGCCGGCGCGTTCGCCGGTCTGCTGCTCGGCGCGCTGACGTGGGCGTACACATTGCTGTTGCCGGCGCTGACCCAGAACAGCAGCGGCGGCGCGGACTGGATCGCGAACGGCCCGTTCGCCCTGTCGTGGCTGCGTCCGCAGCAGTTGTTCGGTCTGAGCGGTTGGGACCCGCTCACCCACGGGGTGTTCTGGTCGCTGCTGTTCAACATGAGCGCGTTGTTTCTGGTGTCGGCGCGGCGCCGTCCGCGCCTGCAGGAGCAATTGTTGGCCACGACGTATCTCGACCCCTACGCGCAGCGTTCGCCGCTGGGTCCCGGCGGTTGGGCCGGCAGCGTGCGCAGCGGCGATCTGCTCGCGCTGGCGGAACGCATTCTCGGCGAGCGCCACGCGCGGCGCGCGTTCGACGAGTACGCGCAGACCCAAGGTCGCAGCTGGCAGCCGGAACCCCTGGCCGACCGCGCGCTGATGCAGTTCACCGAACGCCTGCTGGCGTCGGCGATCGGTGCGGCATCGGCGCGGCTCACGTTGACCACCGCGCTGCGCGGCTCCGGCATGGAGCTGGGCGAAGTGGTGTCGCTGCTCGACGAAGCGAGCCAGGAATTGCGCTTCAATCGCCAGGTGCTGTCGACCACGCTGGAGAACATCAGCCAGGGCGTGAGTGTTGTCGATGCCGACATGCGCCTGATCGCATGGAACCGGCGCTATCAGGAGATGCTGGGCTATCCCGACGGCATGCTCTACGTCGGCCGACCGATCGCCGAGCTGATTCGCTGGAATGCGGATCGCCCCGAACTGAGCATCGCCGATCCCAGCAGCGTCGACATCAGCACAGTCGATGGCCGCGAAGAACTGGTACGGCGCCGACTGGAACACCTGCGCGCAGGGCAGCCGTACGTGTACGAACGCGTGCGCCCCAGCGGCCAGGTGATCGAAATGCGCGGTCAACCGTTGCCCGGCGGCGGCTACGTCACCAGCTTCAGCGACGTCACCGACTACAAGCGCGCAGAGCAGGCATTGCGCGACATCAACGAAACCCTGGAACAGCGGGTCGAAGTGCGCACGCGCGAAGCCGAAGCCGCGCAGCAGTCGAAGACGCGCTTTCTGGCCGCCGTCAGTCACGACGTGCTGCAGCCGCTGAACGCCGCGCGGCTGTTTGCGTCCGCGCTACGCGAAACCACCGACGCCGACGAACGCTCGCATCTGGCCGAGCGCGTCGATGCCGCACTGCGCGCGGCGGAGGATCTGCTCGACGGCCTGCTCGATGTGTCGCGGCTCGATGCCGGCGCGCTGCAGCCGGAGCTGACTCACTTCGACGCCGCCGATCTGCTGCACGAACTCGCCGCGCAGTACGCGCCCAGCGCCCGCAGCCTCGCGCTGCGTGTGCATGCGGGCGCGGCGGTCTATGTCCTGAGCGACCGTCGTCTGCTGCGACGCGCGCTGCAGAATTTTCTCGCCAACGCACTGCGTTACACCCGGGAAGGCGGCGTGCTGCTCGGCCTGCGTCATCGCGGGCAGCAGATCGAGATCCAGGTGTGGGACACCGGACCTGGCATTCCCGAACATCACCTCAGCCAGATCTTCGAGGAGTTCCGCCGCTTCGACATCCCCAACGTCCGCCCCGACATCGGCGGCGAACGCGGCCTCGGCCTCGGGCTGTCGATCTGCCAACGCATCGCGCGCACACTGGATCATCCGTTGCGCGTGCACTCGCGCGTGGGCCGCGGCAGCGTGTTCTCGATCCGCGTGCCGGTCGGCGTCGCCACCCGACAACCGGCGTTGTCGCGGATCGCGCCCGCGCCCGATGCGCTTGCCGGGCTGCGCGTGCTCTGCGTCGACAACGACCCGGAAATCCTCGACGGCATGCGCGCCCTGCTCGGCCGCTGGAAAGCGGTGGCGCTCACCGCCAGCACCGTCGATGAAGCGCTCGAACAACTTTCGGAACATCCCGATATCGCCCTCGTCGACTACCACCTGCACGACCGGCTCGACGGCCTCGGCGTGATCGCCGAATTGCGTCGATGCGCGAAGCGCGACTTCCCCGCCGCGCTGCTCACCGGCGACGGCAGCGATGCGTTGAAACAGACCGCGCGCGAATACGGGTGTGCGGTGTTGACCAAGCCGGTGAAGCCGGCGTCGCTGCGGGCGTTTCTGGCGGCGCGGGGGCTGAGGGCGTAGAACAGGAGTCGGATGCCATAAGCCGTACGAAACAAGGACGTGATCTTCATCCACTTCGGGTCGGGCAAGTCTGCAGGCGCAGGCACTGGACCCTCCCGACGAGAATCCTCGTGACAGGCGGCTGTTGCTGTCGATCCGGCGGAGAATTGCGACGGAGAATTGCGACATACGGCAGATCAAGAACTGGCCGTATTTCCGTGATAACTTCGTTCCCCATTGAATGCAGCCCTGCTCAGGAAAGCCCTTCCGGCCCAATGGAAATGAATGTGCCCGGCCCCCCTGTTGGCGTCTCCGCCCGCGCGCGCCGCTGCGTAGCGGTTGCGCCCGTCCGGCGCGCCCCGTCTTCACGTCTATCCCTGCGGATGCGCGCCTCTGCGCTGTGTTCCGCGATCATCCTCACGCTTTCCCTATCGGCCTGTGCCATGCAAACCACCTCCAACTTCGACTCGGATGCCTGGAAATCCCAACGCGGCGTCGGCGCCAGGGAAAACCAGCGCGGCCCAATGGTGTCTTCGGTCGAGAAAGCCGTGCAGACGGGGATGTCGCGGGAGGACGTCGTCCGGCTGCTCGGCGAGCCCGACAGCAGCGACGACGCGTCCGCGACCGATGTCTATGAACTCGGCGTCGCGCGCTACGGTATCGACGAGGAGTTCTACGAAATCCAATACCAGGATGGGAAAGTCGCGTCCCATCGCTGGGCGCGCCGATAAGTTTCGTGCCAAGCATCACGACGTAACGACACGCCTGAACAACACGACAGCGTAAGGAGTTTCCGATGGCCGAACGACCCGACCTCACGACCGTCCGCACCACGTATCAGGTCGCCGACGACAAGTTGATCGACTATCACCCGCGCGTTTTCGGTGCGGTCGATATCCCGTTCACCGACTCGGTCAGAATGACCAAGACCGAGGGTGCGCTGCTCGACAAGTTGACGTTCGATCGCGGCCTCGCCGGCCTGAAGGGGTTCAGCGACATCAAGGACCGCGCCTTCGACGAGAGCGAAAAGCGCTTTCCGGACAACCCGCGTCCGGGCAATATTCCGGAGAGCAGGGCTGGCGAATGGCAGGGCAACGACGGCCATCGCGATGCCTTCCGCCATGCCTACTGGAATGCGCTGATGACGCAGCAGTACGGCGAGCAATGGACCAAGGCCTTCGCGACCGCACACGAAGGTTTGCCGGGGAATACGGCCAATCGCGAAGCGATGGACCTGTACAACAACGAGGTGGGGCGCCAGATCGGCGCCAACAACAAGAACGCCACGCCCGAACAGCTGGCGAATCTGGTCGAACAATCGTTGAACCAGGGCAAGCTGGTGGTGGTCGACCGCAACGGCAGCCTGGAATGGAGCGATCGGGTGGCCAAAGGCCAGCATGGACTCGCGCCGAACGAAGTCATCGGGCCGAACCTCGGCACCCCCGGCGTCGTCTCTCCCAGCCTCAGCTACAACACCACGCCTGGCGCGCCAGGGCAGCAGAACACGATGCTGGCGGCTGCCGATCAGGCGCCGAACGTTGACCGGATGCGACAGGACCCGATGTACGGGCAGGTGGTGACCGCGATGCAGGCCAAGGGTCTGGAAGGCGACGCGATGGCAGCGAATCTCTACGCAGCTGCGACGCGCGAGCGTCTGACCGGCGTCACCAACATCGAAGTCGGCAAGCAGATCAACGACGCCAACGGCAACCCGGACCGGACGCTGTTCGTGTTCGACGGCAGCAACGGCCCGCTCGGCCCGAATCACGCGAGAGTCAGCGAGAACCAGGCCCTCGCTACACCGGTGCAGGTGGCGGCCAACAACGCTGTGGATGCGCAGACCCGGCAGATCGCGGCAATGACGCAGGATCAGGAACCCAGGAAAGCGGTGTCGATGACCGCCTGAGCAGAGCGTCGGCCATCAGCGACAACGCCCGGATCGAACCGGGCGTTGTCGTTTCTGTCGATGGATATCGAGGGGTTGAACCAATGTCCGCGAAAGACGATTGGCCCAGGGAAAAGAACTGGAAGCATGTGTACACGCGCTCGGAGAAAATGAAACGCGCAAAACAACTCGGCATGGAGTATCCGGTGGTATCCGAACATAAACGCATCGACGACGAACAGGTGAACGTGCTGTTCGTCTGCAGCCGCAACCAGTGGCGCAGCCCCACAGCGGAGCGCATGTTCAAGGGGCATCCGGTGATCGTCGCTCGATCGGCCGGCACCAGCCTGAGCGCGCGGCACCGCATTTCCCATGCGGACATCGATTGGGCCGACGTGATCATGGTGATGGAAGACAAACACCGCCAGCGGATCGTCGCGGAGTACGCGCGCCTGGTCGAACACACGCCGATCCATGTGCTCGATATCCCGGACGAATACAGATACATGGATCCGGAGCTGATCGACATCCTTGAACAGACGGTCGAGCCGCTGTTGTTCGCGTAGTCTCGCCATTGTTGTTGCGTTAGGCTGGCGACTCCGCGCCCGGAAGCATGCCGCAATGAACCACGCCGACACCGCCTTCACCCAATGCCCGTACTGCGGCGAAGAGATCGAGATCGTCGTCGATGGCTCGGTGGATCACCAGCAGTACGTCGAGGACTGCAGCGTGTGCTGCCGGCCGATCGTGTTCACCGTCGTCGCCGAAGACGGTGAAGTGGTCAGCGTGGATGCGCGGTCAGAGGACGATTGATCGCCGCACGACCGGGCGTCAATCCTCTTCCGGCGGCGGCATCACCGCTTCGGGATCGATCGCGAGCTTGCCGGCGATCAGCACCGCCTGGGTGCGGTTGCTGGCGCCGAGTTTGCGCAGGATCGCGGTCATGTGCGCCTTGATCGTGGCTTCGGAGACGCCCAGTTCGTAGGCGATCTGTTTGTTGAGCAGGCCGTCGCCCAGCATCTGCAGCACGCGGAACTGCTGCGGGGTGAGGTCGCGGACGCGCTGTGCGGCGTCGTGTTCCTCCGCGCCGGCGGCGGGCGCTTTCAGCGCGGCCGCCGGCGCCCAGCGATCGCCGGCCAGCACCGCATCGATGGCCTCGCCGAGCGTGCCGGCGTCTGCGGACTTGGGCAGGAAGCCGACCGCACCGTGATCCAGCGCTCTGCGCATCACCGCCGGCTCTTCGCGCGCGGACACCACCATGACCGGCAGTTGCGGAACGTGCGCGCGCAGATGCACCAGCGCGCTGAAACCGTGCGCGCCGGGCATGGTGAGATCGAGCAGCAGCAGGTCGGCGTCGGCTTCGCGTTCGATCAATGCATACAGCGCATCGACGCTGTCGGCTTCGTGGATCGTTGCCGTCGGCAACACCCGCGACACCGCGTTGCGCAGGGCTTCGCGGAACAGCGGATGATCGTCGGCGACGAGAATGGTGGGCATGTCGAGTGGGTCTAGCCTACAGATGGATGAGGAGAATCCCGATGTCGTCGGATTCCCGGACGGGTTCTCATGGCGGAATGCTCGCATGTGACCGAAAACTCAAGTGGTTCTCGCGTCGCCTGCGCCGCGAAATGACCGATGCCGAGCAACGACTGTCGAGTCGGCTGCGGCGCAGGCAACTGCATGGCATGCGGTGCGCCGCTCACTTCACCAGACGCTCTTCGACCAGCGACTTCACCACAGAAGGATCGGCGAGTGTCGAAGTATCCCCGAGCTGATCCGGTGCGTTCTCCGCGATCTTGCGCAGGATGCGGCGCATGATTTTTCCGGAGCGCGTCTTTGGCAACCCGGGCGCCCACTGCACGAAGTCCGGTGTTGCGATCGGACCGATTTCCTTGCGCACGTGCGCGACCAATGCCTTGCGCAGGTCTTCGGTGGGCGCTTCGCCCGCGACCAGGGTGACGTAGGCGTAGATGCCCTGGCCTTTGATGTCGTGATTGAAACCGACCACGGCGGCTTCGGCGACTTTCGGATGCGAGACCAGCGCGCTTTCGACCTCGGCGGTGCCGATGCGATGGCCGCTGACGTTGATCACGTCGTCGACGCGACCGGTGATCCAGTAATAGCCGTCGGCGTCGCGACGGCAACCGTCGCCGGTGAAGTACATGCCCGGATAGGCCTTGAAATAAGTGTCGATGAAGCGCTGATGATCGCCGTAGACGGTGCGCATCTGACCCGGCCAGGAATCGAGCAGCACCAGATTGCCTTCGGCCGCGCCTTGCAGCAAACGGCCTTCGGCATCCACCAGCGCGGGCTGTACGCCGAAGAACGGCGTACTGGCGGAGCCTGGTTTCAGATCGGTCGCGCCCGGCAGCGGTGAAATCAGGGTGCCGCCGGTTTCGGTCTGCCACCAGGTGTCGACGATCGGACAACGGCTGTCGCCAACGACTTCGTAATACCAACGCCACGCTTCGGGGTTGATCGGTTCGCCGACGGTGCCGAGCAGGCGGATGGAAGCGCGCGAGGTTTTCTTCACCGGTGCGTCGCCTTCGCGCATCAGCGCCCGGATCGCGGTCGGTGCGGTGTAGAAGATCGTGACCTGATGTTTGTCCACCACTTCCCAGAAGCGCGATACGGTCGGATAGTTCGGCACGCCCTCGAACACGACGGCGGTGGCGCCGTTCGCAAGCGGACCGTAGGCGATGTAAGTGTGGCCGGTGACCCAGCCGACGTCGGCGGTACACCAATACACATCGTCTTCGCGCAGGTCGAACACGCATTCGTGGGTGTAGCTGGCCCACACCAGATAACCGCCGGTGGTGTGCAGCACACCCTTGGGTTTGCCGGTGCTGCCGGAGGTGTAGAGGATGAACAGCGGATCTTCCGCATTCATCCGTTCCGGTTCGCAGGTCGTCGGCTGGTCGTCGACGACTGCGCCGTACCAGCGGTCGCGCGGCATCTGCATGTCGACCGCGCCGCCGGTGTGGCGGATGACCAGCACGGTCTCGACCGAATCGGTGCCCGGCATCTTCAGCGCGGCGTTGACGTTCTCCTTCAACGGCACTGTCTTGCCGCCGCGCAGACCTTCGTCGGCGGTGATCACCAGTTTGGTGCCGCAGTCGGCGATGCGATCGGCGATGGAGTGCGGCGAGAATCCGCCGAACACCACCGAATGGATCGCGCCGATACGTGCGCAGGCCTGCATCGCGACCACCGCGTCGGGAATCATCGGCAGATAGATGGTGACGCGGTCGCCCTTCTTCACGCCGAGATTGCGCAGCGCATTGCCGAGTTTGCAGACGCGTTCGTAGAGTTCGCGGTAGCTGATGCGCTGCGACGGTGTTGCAGGATCGTCCGGTTCGAAGATCAGCGCGGTCTTGTCGCCGCGCGTGGCGAGATGGCGGTCGAGGCAGTTGACGCTGGCGTTGAGTTCGCCGTCGGCATACCAGTGGATATGGAAGTCTTTGACGTGATAGCTCACGTCCTTGATCGTCGTCGGCGCCGTGAACCAGTCGAGGCGCTGCGCGACCTTGGCCCAGTAGGCGTCGGGGTCGGCGACGGAGGCGGCGTAGTCGCGCGCGTAGTCTTCGCGGCGGATCCGTGCCGTGGCGGCAAACGCATCGGGCACCGGATAGAGGGACGGGGCGTTGTCGGTCTGCGACATGAGGATTTCCTCCGCGAATGACGGGATGTGCTGCGGTGCACAGTGTGCCGCATGGCGCCCGGCGTCGCGCGTGCGACGGCTTAGACCTTGGTCGACACTTCGACCATTGGCGAATAGGCGCGTTCGCCGGCACGGCACAGGCTGCGCTCACCGTGTATCCGTAAGCGCCTTCGGGAGGGGGCCATCATGAACGAACGATTGCAGCTGCGTCGGACGTTGACCCTGTCGCTGCTGGTGTGCCTGCTGGCGCCGGGGCTCGCCCTCGCGCAAGCGGCCACACCGAAAGAGCAGGCGCTGGAGGCCCGCGTCGCCGAACTCGAGAAAATCGTCCAGCAACTGGTATCGCAGCAACAGCAGACCCAGACGGCCGTCAGCGAAGTGCAGGCCGCTCAGGCGCAGGCGCCTGCTGCGAAGCTCACCGACGACGGCAAGCCGAAGATCCAGAGCTCGCCGATCCTCACCGCAGCCAATCCCGGCACGCGGTTCTCATACGGCGGCTTCATCAAACTCGATGCGATGGTCACCGACTCCACCGACGGCGAAATCGCCGACGGCACTGTCGGCCGTTTGTTCTATGTGCCGTCGGCCATTCCGGTCGGCAGCCCGGCTGCGAACGAAAGTACCGACACCGATATGGGCGCGCAGTTCTCCCGCTTCTGGTTCGCAGCGGATACCGACCTGGATACGGGCGCGAAGCTCAAGGGCTATCTCGAATTCGACCTGTTCGGCGGCGGCAGCATCAACGGCAACGAAGTCTCCACCAACACCTATGGCCTCAGCGTGCGCCAGGCCTACGTCAGCTGGACGAATCCGAACGGTGCGCAGTGGTTGGCCGGCCAGACCTGGTCGAACTTCCAGGATGTGGCCTCGCTACCGGATACGGTCGATTTCATCGGCCCGACGGAGGGTTCGATCTTCGTGCGCCAGGCCCAGGTGCGCTATACCAAAGGCCCGTGGTCGTTCTCCATCGAGAATCCCGAGACCACGATCATGCCCTACCGCAACGTGGGCGCACGCATCAGCAGCGACGACAATCTGATGCCCGACCTCACCGCACGCTGGCAGAAGAAAGGAGATTGGGGCCATATTTCGGTGGCGGGCATGGTGCGCCAGTTCGCCTACGAAAACCCGGCGGCCGGCATCGACGACACCAGCACTGGCGCGGCGCTGAGCGTTTCGGGCAAGTTCAACCTCGGCAAGAGCGACGATCTGCGCTACATGGCCAGCTACGGTCGCGGCATCGGCCGCTATCTGGGCCTGGGTATCGCCAGCGATACCGTGCTCGATGCGGGCGGCAATCTCGAACCGATCGACGGCTACGGCGCCTTCGCCGCGTGGCGCCATGCGTTCTCGCCGAAGCTGCGCGGCAACGTGTTCTATTCGATGGCGCATTTCGACAACGACAAGGCGCTCACCGGATTCGGTGTGACCGAGCGCGCGCAGTCGTTCCACGCCAATCTTATCTATACGCCGCTGCCGAAGCTCGATGTCGGCGCCGAACTGATCTGGGGCCAACGGTCGCTAGAAAACGAATTGGACGGCGACCTGCGCCGCATTCATACCCACGTCAAATACAGTTTCTGATCCCGGAGGGAACGCATCATGTCCAGCGTCACCGCGACACCCGCCGCACCCGCCACGGGCGCGCTCACCAAGGGCCACAAGAAGGTCATTTTCGCGTCGAGCCTCGGCACGGTCTTCGAGTGGTACGACTTTTATCTCTACGGATCTCTGGCGGCGATCATCGCCAAACAGTTTTTCGGCGGCCTGAACGACACCAGCGCCTTCATCTTCGCGCTGCTGGCGTTCGCGGCCGGTTTTGCGGTGCGCCCGTTCGGTGCGATCGTGTTCGGTCGCCTCGGCGACATGGTCGGCCGCAAGTACACCTTCCTGGTCACCATCGTGATCATGGGCATATCGACGTTCCTGGTCGGCATCCTGCCAAACTACGCCAGTATCGGTTTCGCCGCGCCGGTGATCCTGATCGCACTGAGACTGCTACAGGGTCTTGCGTTGGGCGGCGAGTACGGCGGTGCCGCGACCTACGTGGCCGAACATGCGCCGAACGGCAAGCGTGGCCTCTACACCAGCTTCATCCAGACCACCGCCACTATCGGTCTTCTCCTGTCGCTGCTGGTGATTCTGGGCGTGCGTACAGCCGTGGGCACCGAAGCGTTCGAAGCATGGGGCTGGCGGATACCGTTCCTGCTGTCGATCATCCTGCTCGGCATCTCGGTGTGGATCCGCATGCAGCTGCATGAATCGCCTGCGTTCGTGCAGATGAAGGCCGAAGGCAAAGGATCGAAGGCACCGATCACCGAGAGCTTCTTCAGCAAGAACGGCCGGATTGTGGTGCTGGCGCTGTTCGGCGCCACCGCAGGTCAGGCCGTGGTGTGGTACGCCGGTCAGTTCTATGCGATGTACTTCCTGACCCAGTCGTTGAAAGTCGATTCGACCACGACCTGGCTGTTGATCGCCGCCGCGCTGTTGCTGGGTACGCCGTTTTTCGTGGTGTTCGGTTGGTTGTCGGACAAGATCGGCCGCAAGGGCATCATCATGGCCGGCTGCCTGCTCGCCGCGCTCACGTACTTTCCGCTGTTCAAGGCGCTGACCCACTATGCCAATCCCGCGATCGACGAAGCGCGTTCGCGGGCACCGGCAGTGGTCGTCGCCGACCCCGACACCTGCTCGTTCCAGTTCGACCCGGTCGGCAAGAAAGTGTTCAACAACTCCTGTGACATCGCGACTGCCGCACTGGCGAAAGCGGGCGTTCCCTACACCATCGCCGCTGCGCCCGCAGGCAGCGTCGCGCAGGTCAACATCGGCGACACGCCGGTGGGCGCGTATGAAGGCGCTGGCTTGAGCAAGGAAGAGGGCAAAGCCAAAAGCGAGGCTTTTGTGGGCAGTCTGAAAGCCGCGCTTGCCGGCGCCGGCTATCCCGAGAAAGCGGACCCGGCGCGCATCAACAAGCCGATGGTACTGTTGATCCTCACCGTTCTGGTCATCTACGTGACCATGGTCTACGGCCCGATCGCAGCATGGCTGGTCGAACTGTTCCCGACCCGCATCCGCTACACATCGATGAGTCTGCCGTACCACATCGGCAACGGCTGGTTCGGCGGCTTCCTGCCGACCATCGCCTTCGCACTGGTCGCCGGTAGCGGCAACATGTATCAGGGCCTGTGGTACCCGATCATCATCGCGTCGATGACCTTCGTGATCGGCACGCTGTTCCTGCGAGAGACGAAGGATGTGGACATCACCCAGTAGGAGCGGCTTCAGCCGCGAGCATTTGGCTTTGAAACAAGACGCCGGCGAAAGCCGGCGTCTTCGTTTGATCTTCGCCTTGTTTCACAATTTCCGAACTGTACGTCTTTTTGGATGATGGTCGTCATGGTGTGCCGGTAAGGCCCGAAACCGTTTCGTCAATGTGAAGTCCTAAGCTTCTCGAAGCGGATTGGATCCAAGTCGGCGGCGCGCTCAGCGCTCGGCGCCGCGCGTCCGCCCCACCAGCTTCGCCGCAACGATCCCCGCCTCGTACAGCAGGCACATCGGGATCGCCAGCAGCAGCTGCGAGATCACGTCCGGCGGAGTGATGACGGCAGCGACGATGAAAATGCCGACGATCGCGTAGCCGCGCCATTCCGACAGCTGCTTCGGCGTGACCCAGCCCAACATCACCAGGATGACCAGCGCTACCGGAAGCTCGAAGCTGATGCCGAAGGCGAGGAAGATCACCAGCACGAAATCCAGATAGGCATTGATGTCGGTCATCATCGCCACGCCCGTGGGCGTGACTTTGGCGAGGAAGCCGAACACCGACGGCAGCACCACGAAGAACGCGAATGCGCAGCCGCTGTAGAACAGCACCAGCGCCGAGGCCAGCAGCGGCAACGCCAGCCGCTTCTCGCGCTTGTAGAGGCCGGGCGCCACGAACGCCCACGCCTGATACAGCAGCCACGGCATCACCGTGAAAATCGCGACGAAGAATGCGAGTTTCAGCGGCGCGAAGAACGGCGAGGCCACTTCCACCGCGATCAGCTGGCCGCCCTCGGGCAGCTTGTCCAGCAGCGGTTGCGCGAACCAGCCGTAGAGTCTGTTCGCGAACGGCAGCAGGCAGACGAACACCAGCAACAGCCCGGCCAGGGCGCGGATCAGCCGTGCGCGCAGTTCGATCAGATGGGCGAACAGTCCGGTTTCGGCGCTGTCGAATGCGTCCGGATCCAGATCGCTGTCATCGCCGGACATCGCTGCTCCCGTCGGCGCTGCTTTGATCGGCAATGTCCGCATCGGCGGCGCCGTCGTTGCCGAGCAGCGCCCGGTCCTCGCTGTCGATCAGCGCCGTGCTGTCATCCGGCGTGCTGTCGTCTGGCATGCGGTCGTCCGGCATGCGGTCGTCCGGCGCGTCGGTCGCGCCGCGTTCGATCTGAGCCTGCATCGTCTCGAACTCGCGCCGCGCCTCGGCCTGCGCCGCGCGCATGTCGGTATCGATGTCGGCCACCGCCTGACGGGTGTCGCGCACCGTGCGCTTCAGTTCCTCGGACGCGAGTTCGCGCTCCAATTCGCTCTTCACCGAATACCACTGCGCGCGTGCCCGGCGTACCCACAGCCCGGCGAAACGCGCGGCCTTGGGCAGGCGCTCGGGGCCGAGCACCACAAGGGCGACGACCGCGATCATGAAAAGTTCGGAAAAGCCGATATCGAACATGAGGCGTGGGCAAGAACGCGTCGCGGCGCCGACCTTCATGGCCGGCGCCTTGCGAAGCTCAGCGTGAGACGTTGTCGTCGTTGCGCTGCGACTCGCTTGTAGACTCGCGCTTCGACTGGTCGTTCAGCTGCGCCGGCTTTTCGTCGTCGTCGCGCATGCCTTTCTTGAATTCCTTGACCGCATTGCCCACATCCTTGGCGCCGCTGGTCAAGCGCTTGGTGCCGAATACCAGCACCACGATGACCAGTACGATGAGCCAGTGCCAGATACTGAAGCTGCCCATGGCGATTCCGCCTAGATGTGAAAGAGGGGAGCGCAGGATACCGCAGTCGCCGCGCCGGGGGTCTGAACCCCATCCCGGAACGGTGGCGATCTGTTTACGGCGTGGCGGGCAGCGCCTCGACCTTGGCGGGGTTCTCGATCGGCTGGAACGGCTGCGGCTGCGCGTCGACCTGTGCTGGCGCAGGATCGACAACGACTGCGGGGGGCGGCGCCGCAGCCGGTGGCGCATCGTCGTCCTGGCGTGCGGCGCGTGCGTCGGCGCTGGCTTCGGCCAGGCGCGTGCGGAACGCGGCGATAGCCGGCGACGGTTCCTGCTCCGCACGGCCTTCGAGGATCATCCGCGGCGTGGTGTCCTGGCCATAGACGGATTCATTGGCCTTGTTGTCCATCGACAGCACCGCGCCATCGAGCGCGACCCCGGCGAACAGGCCGCGGGCGCGCGACCATGACCAGATCTCGGCTTTCATCTGGCCGTCGGTGGAAGCCGAGGCATTGCGGCCCATCGGGCCGGCGGCGACGCCGGCATCGGCGCCCAGGGTGAATTTGCCGTTGACGATGGAATCCAGGCCGCGTTCGCTGCGGAACACCAGCACCACGTCGGCCGACTGCACGCCGACCTGAAAGCCGATGCTGCCGCCGGTGAGGGTGACGAAGCCCGGATTCGACCAGCCGCCGTCGGCGGTGCGCACCGACAGCACGCCGTGGCCACGACGGCCGCCCAGCACCAGTCCGGCCTTGATGGTGTCGGGCACGATCACGATCGCTTTGGCTTCGTCGAGCAGCTTGTCCGGAATCGCCGATTCGGGGATCGCCTGGATCTCCGCCAACACCCGCACGGCGTTCTCGGCCCGGGCGTCTTCGCGGGGGCCGGCGAAGGCAGGGCCGGCGAGAACGAGCGACAGTGCGAGGGACAATACGATGGTGTGCGAGCGGCAGGACATGGTGCGGGCGTCTCCAGCGGGGGTTGGCGCCGAGCGTAGTCCGGAGGCCATGAACCGCGCCAGTCTGGAACGGGCCTGGAACGCGTCTGGAGCGCTTCCGGAGCGCTTCCGGAGCGCTTCCGGAGCGCTTCCGGAGCGCTTCCGGAGCGCTTCCGGAACAGGCGCCGCGATCTCCGCGCTGACGCCCGGCGCATCAGCTGTCATCCTATCCGCCATGACCACGTCCACGCCTGTTTCCACACCGCAAACTTCCACATCAGCCGCTTCGACGTCTGCCCTGCTCCTCGTCAACCTCGGTACTCCCGATGCGCCCACCGCCTCGGCCGTGCGTCGCTATCTGGCCGAATTCCTGCACGACTACCGCGTGGTGCCGCTGAGCCGCTGGCTGTGGTGCCCGATCCTGCATTTCATCATCCTGCCTTTGCGCGGGCCCAAGGTCGCGAAGAAATACGCCGAGGTCTGGCTGCCGGGCGGCTCGCCGCTGGCGGTGCACACTGCGAACCTTGCCGCCGCCGTGCAAGCGCGCATGCCCGACCTGCGGGTGACTTATGCGATGCGTTACGGCAATCCGTCGATGACCGACACGGTCGCTGCGCTGCGCGCCGAGGGCGTGCGCGAGATCGTGGTGCTGCCGCTCTACCCGCAGTATTCGACCACCACCACGGCATCGGTGACCGACAAGGTCGAAACGCTGGAATGCGACTACGACGATGACGAATTGCGCTTCAAGGTGATCGATGAATATCACCTCGATCCCGCCTGGATCGCGGCCGTCGCCGATTCGATCCGCGCGCACTGGGCCGAGCACGGGCGCGGTGAGCGGCTGATGTTCTCGTTCCACGGTATTCCGCAGCGTCTGGTGGATGCCGGCGACCCTTACCGGCAGCAATCGCAGGCCAGCGTCGACGCCATTGTCGCCGCGCTCGGCGACGTACCGGGTTTCGTGCCGAAAAACACCATGCTCACATTCCAGTCGCGTTTCGGCCGTGAGCCGTGGCTGCAGCCCTACACCGACAAAACGCTCGAAGCGCTCGGTGCGCAGGGCGTGAAGCGGATCGATATCGTCTGCCCCGGTTTCGCCGTGGATTGCCTGGAAACGCTCGAAGAAATCACAGTGGAGAACGCCGACCTGTTCCGCGCGGCCGGCGGCGAATCGTTGCGATACATTCCCTGCCTCAACGCCTCGCCGGCGCACGCCGACGCGCTCGCGTCGCTGGCGCTGCGTCACCTTCAGAGCGCTGCACCATGACGACGATGCGCGATTTTCCCATTGCCAGTGCGCGCGGCCGCTTCGGCGCGCTGCGCAACGACAACACCGGCGGCTTGCCGCTGCTGGCGTTGCACGGCTGGCTCGACAATGCCGCGAGCTTCTGGCCGATGGCCTCGTTCTTGAATCGCTACGACCTGGTCGCGCTGGACATGCCCGGCCACGGCCGCAGTTTCCATTACCCCGCCGATGCCGAATACAGTCTGTTCAGCACGATTCTGGACGTGATCGCTGCGGCCGATGCACTGGGATGGCAGCGCTTCGCGTTGCTCGGACACTCGATGGGTGGCGCCATCGCGACTCTGCTCGCCGCTGCCGTTCCGGAGCGCATCGAAAGGTTGTTGCTGATCGAAGCGCTGGGTCCGTTGGCCGGTACCGAAGACACGACCGCCAGCCGGTTACGCGATGCGGTCACCCAGCGTCGCGCGCTCGACAGCAAACGCAAGCGCGTGTTCACCGATCCGGAAGTCGCGGTCCAGATTCGGATGAAGACCAATATCACCGCACTCGACGAAGCGTCGTCGCGGCTGCTGATCGAACGCGGCATCCGCAAGGTCGAAGGCGGTTACGAATGGAGCAGCGATGCGCGATTGACGCTGCCGACCGCCGTGCGGATGTCCGAAGCGCAGATCCAGGATTGCCTGCGCGGCATCGCCTGTCCGGTCACTCTGCTGGTGGCCGAGCCCACGCCGCCGTATTTCATGCCCGGACTGCGTGATGCGCGCGTCGCCTGCGTGCCGCAGATCCGCAGTGTGTCGCTGGCCGGCAGCCATCATCTGCACATGACCCATCCGGCAGAGGTCGTTCTGGCGTTGGGGCTCAACGCGGGTTGATTCCTGGCCCGTCGCGGCGCAAGGAGCAAAAAGACATTCGGTCACACCGATACATAGATCGATCGCACGCTGACAGGCGCGGAAGAAGCAACACTTTTTGCAGCGTATGCATTCTTGCACTTGCCATTCGAAAGCCTGTGAACTGTAATTGCCAGGCCCGAAAATGCATGCCCCCACACCGCTGGAAGCATCGCGAACATGTACGCGAAACCGAAGTTCTGCAGAAGCTATGACGAATGGATGCAATCTGGCGAAAGCAAGGACATCCTGGATGCGCGCGTGGGCCCGACACCTGAGACGCTTCTGTTGCGCGTGCAGGAAGAGGAAGCCTCCAGTAATCCGGCGACGCCCACGTTTGTTCTGGCGGTCATCAAAAACACGTCGCGCGCACCGCTGCATCTGGATTTCGGCCATGGAAAGTACGTCAGCCGCCCTTCCGCAGGCGAGATGGTGTTGCAGCCGGCAAACCAGGACTGTCGGATCGAAGGCAGTCATGCCTGCCCACTGCAATACGAGCTGATCATCTGGAATGGAGCCGAACTCGGCCGGCGGATCGAAGAAGCGATTAACCGGCCTTTCGAGAGTTTCGGCTCGCTGCATGCCTCTGTGTTCCGGCAGGCGCAGATCGAAAGACTGGTATCCATGTTGTGGAGAACGGCGGCGCAGCTGCAGATAGCTGCGGAGCGTTTGCGATACGAGGGCATGCTCAGCATGCTGGCGGGAGAACTGGTCCTGCTCTCGAAACAATTCGAGCCGAAGACACGAACGCAGCGCACGTTGACTCCGGAAAGCATTGCCCGCTTACGCGAGTACATCGACGCGCATCTCCATCGCTCGATCGGGCAGGACGAATTGGCGGCATTGGCGGACACGCCAAGCTTGATCTTCCATCGTGTTTTCAAGGCAAGTGTCGGGGATACGCCGCATCGGTATGTCACCCGGCTGCGCATCGAACGCGCTTGTCTATTGCTGCGCGACCAAAGGCAACCCCTGATCGACGTGGCGCTCGCATGCGGATTCTGTGATCAAGGGCACATGACGCGCGTCTTCAACCAGCATCTGGGCATCACGCCAGGGCACTTCAGGCGCACCCTCACATCGCGTTGATCGATGTGTCCGCGCGGAAACATCCAAAAAACATCCCGCGCTGCAGATTCATCCAAGCCTGCCGTTCGCCGAAGCACTAACTTGGTGCCTCGCCGATATCGAGGCTGCAGCGGAAATGCCGCAGAAGAAGCCGTCAGGGCCACACAGCCTGTGCATGCTCACCCTGCGTATGTATGGAATGCGCGCGGCGCGACCGACGCGCAAATCCCGGCCAATGTGCGTCTGCGGCCGACGGCATGTCACAACACTGCGCCTCCCGATGTCCAACCCAGAGAGAGCCGCATGTCCGGCCGTCAGTGTATTCGACGACAGTTGCTCGAATTGCGTGGATCCAAAAGTCAAGATCAAAACCGGGATGACCGGATGGAACCGAAATCAATCTGGTCTGCCATCAAGACAGAAAATTGGAGAGAAAAGTGAGTAACTCTGCCGTATACCGCTTTAAAGGAATGACCACGCTTCTGGTTTCAGGAGCAGCTGCAGCGCTGCAGCTCTTGGCGCCTTGTGCCAACGCTCAATCCAGCATAACTGTATCGCCGACCAGAATTCCTGCCGGGATGCCTTTCAACGTCACATCCACATGCCCCCCGGCTTTAAACCGAGCCTTTTGGGCAATATTCCGGGCTGGTGATGCGAGCTCTAAAACCACCCAATTCTATTCGCAAACATGTGGGACTTGGAATCCACCGATTGCAATCAATATTCCAGGGGATTGGGAAGCCCGGATGGTGCACGCTGATCAACAGGGCAACGTATCGTACGGCATCATATACACGAAAACCGCATTTCAGATTCTTCCGCTTGGAAAGTCGTGTCGCGACTTCACCACGACGGCCAGGTACATCTCATTCAAGCTTGAAGGCCTACGCATTGGCCCGAAGATATTCACGGCACCGGAGCTGGTTGCGTTCAACGGCGGCGCCGTCGCCTACCAGCAACTGAAAGGCAACTGGTGCTATTACGATGGGCCTGCCTTCAACCGGGTCAACAAGTACCGCAACCTGAGACTGGATACCGCCATTACCGGCAGCGGCATCGAAAGTCTGGCATTCAAGATTCGTCCCGGCACGACGGGTCAGATCTTTACCGAGAACTACGGCACCGGCACCGGCGCGAATGCCGCGAACCAGTACCGGATCGCGGGCACGACATCGATCGTCTCCGTGTATTCGGCTGTCGAGGCGGAAATCACCATCAAGGATCTGGGCAAGGTCAACATTCCGGCTGGCACGACGATCGACCTGTACACACTGAAGACCGACACAGCGCTGACCGGGTCGGGCAATGGCAGCTGCGCAGGCACGACATATGGACCATGCACCGTCGAGCTGGGCACGCCTGTGCCTTTCTATTGATCGCTTAAACACGCCCAACACACCGTCAAGCGTTCGAGATGAACGACACGCCACTTTAGTATTTCGATCATTCACATGTTCAGGAGTAGATGAAGATGCAGTACGAAATCGAACATCAAGCTGTGCTTCCAGCTTCTTTGGACGCCGACGATAAGCCCGCCGCTCGTTTCGTCCGCTGGACGGGCGGCATTGCCATCGCAGTATTGGCGGCGGTGATGCCGCAGGCATATAGCCATGACAAAACACCGGGCGTTTCTGAAACGATCACGGACAATGCAGGGACCAGGATGCCGTATGGAATACCGCTATGGGTGGATGTCAAAAATTGCAATTCCGATTGGGATGCCATTCGATATCAGCCAATACCACCAACAATCGGCCCAGCAGCGCATTCGTGGTGTACGCCCGCACTCGGAGTTCGTATCGGAGGCGATGTGCTACCTGTCGGAAGATATCGAATCCAGTTCGGCAGACATTTCCATCTATGGGACGCCTACTACAACCGCGATTTCGAGTACATGACAAAGTTCTCGCCTGATCAGATCGTTCAGTCTAAAGAGTTCGAAGTCTATCGCGACAGGCTCTGCCGTGATTTCACCACGACCGCGCGATATACGGCACTGAAATTGAATGCTGTGAAGGTGGGCAGCGCGACGATCCCCTTCGATCAGATCAACCTGTTCAACAACAGCGCAGCGGCCTACTTTCAGCTCAAGGGCAATTGGTGCTATTTCGCCGGCCCCAAATACGATGAAGTGGACAAATACCGCAACCTGCGCCTGGCCACTTCGATCACGGGCAACGGCATCGGCAGCCTGCTCTTCAAGATCCGCCCTGCGGGCATCGGACAGGTGATCTATGAGCGCTACGGCACCACTGCCAGTCGCTACCGCATCGCACAGACCCGGGCGATCGTATCGATCTATTCGCCGGTGGAAGCGACGGTGACGTTCCAGCCGACTGCGGCGGGCGGCCCCGGAGCGACGGTCACGATCCCCGCAGGCAAGGAACTGGATATCTACACGCTGAACACCGACACGCTGTTGACCGGGTCGGGTAGCGGCAGCTGCGCGGGCACCAACTTCGGACCATGCACGGTCGATGTGGCCGAACCGACGCGCTACTACTGACTAGAAAAACGCCATATCACCTTCCATTTCAATCATTTTCTCAGGAACACGGAACATGCACAACGAAGCTGAGTATTCGGTGGTGCGTTCAACGGTGACACAGGCCAACGACGGCCGCGCCAGTAAGGTCTTCCGCTGGATGGGCGGCATCAGCATCGCGCTGACAGCGGTCGTGATACCACAAGTGTTTGGTCACGACGCGACCCCGGGCGTCTCCGAGACGATCACCGACAACGCCGGGACTAGAATTCCATATGGCATACCTGTCTGGTTCGAAGTAAAGAACTGTTCTGGTGTTAAAGACAGAATAAAGATCGAACCAATATCTCCGAATAATGTCGCAGGCAGTAGCGCGGCCTGCGACGAAAAACTTGGAGTCCGCATCGGTGGAGCGCCATTGCCCGTCGGGCGCTACAGAATGGCGCTCGGCAGTCACTCTCACGTATGGGATCCCTACTACAACCTGGATCGGGAGCAGTACTCGCAATTCACGCCTGGACAGATCATTCAGTCCAGGGAATTCGAAGTCTATCGCGACAGGCTGTGTCGGAGTTTCACCACGACGGCGCGATACACGGCGCTGAAGTTGAACGCGGTGAAGGTGGGCAACGTGACGATCCCCTTCGATCAGATCAACCTGTTCAACAACAGCGCAGCAGCGTACTTCCAGCTCAAGGGCAACTGGTGCTACTTCGCTGGCCCCAATTACGATGCAGTAGACAAATACCGCGAACTGCGTTTGTCAGCTTCGATCACCGGCAATGGCATCGGCAGCCTGCTGTTCAAGATCCGCCCTGTGGGCATCGGGCAAATCATCAATGAGCGCTACGGAACCACCGCCAGTCGGTACCGCATCGCGGAGACCCGGGCGATCGTGTCGATCTATTCGCCGGTGGAAGCGACGGTGACGTTCCAGCCGACGGCGGCGGGTGGCCCCGGGGCGACGGTCACCATCCCCGCAGACAAGGAACTGGACATCTACACACTGAAGACCGACACGCTGTTGACCGGGTCGGGCAACGGCAGCTGCGTGGGCACAAACTCCGGACCATGCACGGTCGATCTGGCCGAACCGACGCGGTACTACTGAGTCCGGGCGAATGGACGCGATTGGCCGTGAAGTATGTCGTGATGAACCGCTCCCTGCGCAATGCTGCGGGTGGCTGCGCAGGGAGTGGATGTTCAGTTGGCAAGCAGCGATCAGTATCAGCAGCGTGTGTCGCACACTCGACGAAGCATTGGCAGCGTGCCGCCCGAATGAAAGGTGCTCTTGACCATGCGGCTCAAAGGATACGGATGGACGGGCCTGGTATCGGTCGCCCTGTCGGCGGTGTTATGCACGCACTGCGCGCGCCCAAGCCCAGACGTCGTCGACCGCGCGCAGGGCGAGCAGCGCATGGCAGCCACCGATGTCATGCGCGCCGGCATGCCCAAAGATGCCTGGATCGTGCGCCGTGCGGGAGAACAGCGCTCTGTGAATTCCCTGACAACCGCAGCGTCGACGCGGGCTTGGCACAAGGCCAAGATGCGGCGCGATGCCGAATCGATCGTACGCACTGCAGCCAAAGCCGCAGCGGTCGAGAATGTCGTCGATTATTGGACAAATGTGCGTACACGTGCAGCGTACTGCCGGAGTTACGCTGTGGATATCCTGCCTTTCGTCGAAGCATACGAAGAGACGCACTACGACGCGATCGCGAATGCTTTCCGGGTGTTGTCCGACGTCGGGGTGAGCGTCGGTGCCCTGTGGCAGAACCGCTATGAGGCCCTGGAGAGAACCGTGCGAGCGGAAATGATGGAAGACGCTGCGGCATCGAATGCGTCGCCGGCAGCATTGTGCCGAATGTTGAACACCAACCCGAATCTTTTCGTCTACTTGTACAGGCCGTCATCTGCTGCGTTGCAGTCATCAGATCGAATGCGTCCGTAGTGAAAGAACACTTTTCAAGACCTCGATAAAAAAGCGTGATGAGGTCTGCTTCGCTTCGTTTTTCTGCTCGTTAGAACTGCTTGGCCCGATGGGTCGTTACACAACATCAGACGTCGAAAACGGGGCGAATGCCTGTCGTATCGAGCGCCACAATATCGTCAACCAAACTCAAAAAGGATACCGTCATGCTCAGGAAAGCTCTTTGTGCTCTTGCTCTCACCGCGGTCGCATTCACCGCATCGGCCGCCAGCGTCAGTGTCGTGAATAAAGTGGTGACCATTCAGTTCATCAACGGAAAAACCGTGATCAAGGACTACACCCCGTTCTGCAGCACCGGAATCGGCGTCCAAACCTTCAGCTCCAATGTCAACGGCCAACTGGTCGAATCGGTCAACGTCAATTGCGTGACCGTTACGCAGATCCCGAACCCGCCGTTCATCCAGATCAATTCGCGTCTGATCGAGACCGTTCGCGATCGTTGATAAGTCGTGTGATCGAACCCTGGATCGATAAGTCCAAGCCGTAATGCGGTATTGATCGTTGCTACGAAGTGACCGGCTCGCGTCAATCGACACTGCATTTCGATGCGAACTCAATGAGCCATCGTAATCTCCGAAGAGGCGTATTCGAGTCCCGTAGTATGGCGTGCGGCATCGATTCTGGTCTCTATAGGATGGGCTCCGTGCGCACGGAGCCCATCCTTTGGGCTTCAACATCATGAGCTGCGCTCGATCATTTGCGCGTCGGCAGTGCTCCCGGCCCATGCAACGGCGCGGGCGCTTTTCGCCTCAGCGGGCAATGCGCGCCGAGCGAGGTTCGAAGCCCTCATCGGTGCACAATCCATACCGATTTCCACACTCCGACGACGCGCATGTTCTCATCGCTCGTCATCATTCAGCTAGACAATCCAATGGAGTCTGCGATGTTGTCTCTACTATTACTCTTCGCTTTTGCTGCAGAACCCACCATGCTGCGCGTTCACTCTGTTGCAACACCATCGATTCACAACACTACGATCGAACAGATGGATGCCAGAAATGCGAGTGACTCCGGCAATGCCGAGGGGGGGCAGTACGAAGCCCGCATCATGAACACCATCATCGATGAAATCGGTCTGTTGAGAACGTGCGAAATTAGTTCGGAACATAAGCCTTTTTCAATGTATATCGATATTTCAGACGATGGCGCAATCAAGGAGATGCGTTTCATTCCAGAGACCCCGATCGCTGCCTGTATCCGGCAGACCTTGGCTGAAAAGAAGTTTCCGCCATTCGAGGGTGGATTTCTGGTGAAGTTGATCATCTCCGCTGTTTGATACGCCTCGTCGATATCCGGCGCAGATACATAGTGGCCGGTATCGTCCAAGCGCCCACTACGCAACGGTCTGCATTTGCGCCGACGCGGGATTCGAGGCGAAAAAAAGAAGCCGGTATTTCTACCGGCTTCCTGTTTCACCATGATGATTTTTTTATGGCGAGCTGAACAATCCCGATCAAAGGTTGGCTCTGCACGATGTCTCAGTGACAAGTACGCCGTTAACGAAGTCAGTGCAGAAGCCGTCGCCGAAAGTGACTGCCTCCACTCTGATGTCGATAGGCTGACCAACCAGCGAGCTAAGAACCGGGGGCAAGCTGCTCGCGTTGCGGATCGTGTAACGTACGGTGCCCCAGGACGTGGCTGCGCTTCCATTGGGGTTGGTGAAAGCGCCCTGATTGATCCGCGACCCTGGGCTTGACCAGAGGTTGCCGCCTGCGCTGTCGACGAAAAACCAATTGGCATTATTAAGACCGAATCTCTGCGGAGAGGCTTTGTTGGTTGATGGGGTCCAGCAAGAAGCAGTGGTAAAGGTGATGTTTCCGAGGCCGTAGCCGAAGCCCAGGATCGAAGCCCTGACCGGCTTGTTGAAGTGCTTGATCGTGGCGCATGCCGCTGATGCATGCGGAGCAGCGATCAAGCCAGCGACAGCGAGAAAACCAGCGGCAGCCAGTTTGTTGAATATTGTCATGAGAGATCTTTCCTTAGATGCTGAAGTTGATTGATGGGTGATTCAAAAGCTTCGTGCCTGTCATAGGCTGCGCGCGATGAAATCATGTCGATCGTCAAAACAAGGAGTACAGAATTCATCTGCATCAATACTCCCACTCCTCGTGAGCTCATGAAGGCAAATTCTGTCCAGAAGAGACGACTGGCCGGTAGTTTGATGGGATCGGTCCGCTGCTTGCTTCAGTAACGCGATATGTGCGGTCCAGGACGACTATCGACCGTGATCAAAGTAATGCGACCGCACTTGGGTGTCTTGGATGAATCGACGATGCGGGATATTTTGGATATTTCTGCGCAGTACAAAGGCTGAGATTACGCGGTCGGATGGCGGTACGGTTTCACTCGACTGAGGCAAGTGATCTGTCGAACGGATTGCGTGCTCCATTTCCGACTGTCCCGCATCGACTGCAGTCAGCTTGTCACCATGATGCGCTTTGCAATGTCCAACCACATACAGAGCGGTGTGTTTCGACGGCTCAGCCGTTGGTCAGCCCGAGGATTGGGACCTCAAGCGCTTGAGCGAGTCTGTGTTTGACGATCCAAGCCCCTTGGGGACAAAAAGACATGATGGAAAACCCAGCAGCCACAACGCCGACTAACGCAACAGCGCCTGCAGCGTCGCCTTGAGCCTGCGGCCTTCGCTGCGGAAATACTCGCGCTGGTCTCGCCATTTCGGGAATCGCGCTTCGACTTCGCGCCAGTAGGCGGGCGAGTGATCGTGATGGATCAGGTGGCAAAGTTCGTGCACCAGCACGTATTCGAATGCGGCCGGCGGCGCGAGCACCAGCGACAGATCCAGGGCGACGGTGCCGTCGGGGGCCAACGAGCCCCACTGCGAACTCATCACTTTCAGCTGCACCCTGCGCGGCGCGCGCGGTATGGACGGCAGATACAGCGGCATCCAGCGAGCGATGTCGGCGCGCGCTTGGGCTTCGTAGAAATCGCGCAGCGCGCGATGCATGGCGGCATCGCCGGCGCGTACGGTGGTCTGGAAGACCAGCCCATCGATGCGCTCGCTGTCGTATTGCACCGCAGTGAAACGGCCGCGTTCCCATCGCAGCGGCACCGACGCGCCGCGTAGCGGCAGAGACACGCTCTCGTCGCGCCGCAGCGCGGTGTCGCCGATATCGACCAACTGATCGAGCTGCGCATGCAGCCAGTCGCGGTGCTCGTTGAGGAACCGGTCGCCGGCGACCAGGCTCGCCCGCTGCGGCAATGTCAGACGAACGCCGCGTTCGCTCACCGACAGCTTGATCCGGCGCGCACGCGGATCGCGTACGCGCAGCACCTCGATGCTGCGGCCATCGTCCAGCAGCAGCGGCACGCGGTCGCGCTGCTGCGCGCGCGGATCGTGCGGGCGCGGGGCGGCTGCGGATGCGACAGGCGTGAGCCCGCGCAGACGGAAACGGAAAGGCATGCGAAATGCTAACCGCTGCGCGCGGTGCGGGGAAGCCGCGCGGCGCGCAGCAATGGCCTCATTCCGCTTTCGACAGTTTCAGCGCAGGCTCCAGGGTGAGGAACAGCCGCCGCACTTCTCCGCTGAACAGCGCGAAGCGGGCGCCGAGTTCCGCGCGCATGTCCTCGCGATCGTCGGACTCGAGTTGATCGACGGCGCCGTCGAGGAATTTCAGCTTGCGGATGATCAGGTCTTCGCCGAGCACGAAACTGAGATGGTCGTCGAGGGTCAGC
>JBIITV010000117.1:0-14305 GCA_044340325.1 Lysobacteraceae bacterium | reverse complement strand
CGTCACTTGTTTGCCCGCTTCCAGATGTTTGCCGATCTCATCGCTCTGCAGTTCCTGGTGCTGGCATTTCACGATGGCGCCATTGTCGGTCGGGTCGCGCAGTTCGCATTCGTCGCCCAGCGAGAGTCCCTGCGGCAGCGGATCTCCGGCGATCCAGCTGGTGAGGATCGAGCGCGGCGCCACTTCCGCGTTCAGCGGCAGCGCCGGGAAGCTGCCCATCGCATGACGCACGTCGGAGACCACCGCTTCGGCGGTCTTGCGCGACGACGTGTCGACCGCGATGAACCCGTTGCCGCAGTCGATCATCGCGTCGGTGCGGCCGGGGCGCACGAAGGCGCGCGGCAGCAGTTCGTGCACCAGGTCTTCCTTCAGCCGCTTGCGCGCGCGCCCGCCGAGCTTCCGGCCTTCCTTCTCTTCGATCTCCTCCAGTTTCTTCTGCAGCAGATCGTTGACCACCGCGCCGGGCAGGATCTTGTCCTCGCTGCCGGCCGCGAGCCAGATCGCATCGCCCAGACGGTGAGAAAGGCTTTCGGTATCGGCGCGGCCGAACGGCGGCACGAAGCCGCGCGACGACAGCTCCAGCGCGCCGACCGGTTTGAGCGTGCATTCGGCAAGACCGGTATCCAGATCGGAGAAGTTCAGCGAAGCGGGGAAGCGGAAGAAAGTCAGGTTTCGAAAAAACATCGCGTGTCCGAATGAGTGATATGGCATCCCGAGACCGAAAGCCGCGGGTCCTGTTGTTGAATGATGTGTCGAAACAGAAGAGCAGGTCACTCTGCCTACGGCTTCGGGATGACAGCCTTATGACGCGTCGCGGCTGCTCGCGGATGACGGCTCGCCCGCCAGCCAAGCATGCGCATCCGGCAGTCCGTCATGGCCGCGTCGGCCCAGCGAGAGGAAGTCGAACAGTTTCGGGTCGCTCATGTGCGACGGGCGGATGTCGCCCAGCGCGCGCGCGATCTGTTCGACGCGGCCGGGCGTGTCGCGCTCCCAGCCATCCAGCATGTGCTTCACCTGCTTGCGCTGCAGGTTCTCCTGCGAGCCGCACAGGTTACACGGGATGATCGGGAACCGTTTCGCCCCGGCGTAGGCCGCGATGTCGTCTTCGCGCACATAGGCCAGCGGGCGGATGACCACGTGCTTGCCGTCGTCGCTCAAGAGTTTGGGTGGCATGCCGCTGATCTTCGAGTGGAAGAACAGATTCAGGAAGAATGTGGCCACCAAGTCGTCGCGGTGGTGGCCCAACGCGATTTTCGTGAACCCTTCGGCTTCCGCGTGCGCATACAGCGCGCCGCGCCGCAGCCGCGAACAGAGCGAACACAGGGTCTTGCCCTCGGGCACAACGCGCGTGACCACCGAATAGGTGTCCTGTTCGAGGATCCTGTAATCGACGCCGATGGACCGCAGGTAATCCGGCAGCACATGTTCGGGGAAGCCCGGCTGCTTCTGATCGAGGTTGACCGCCGTGATCGAGAACGACACCGGCGCCTTCTTCTGCAACTGCAGCAGGATGTCCAGCATGGTGTAGCTGTCCTTGCCGCCGGAGAGGCACACCATGACCTTGTCGCCGTCTTCAATCATCCCGAAATCGGCGATCGCGCGGCCGACCTGGTGGCGCAGACGCTTCGCCAGTCTGTGGGCTTCGTGCGCGGCGCGACGGCCGGGCGGCGGCAGCGGTTCGGAGAGGGTCAGGACGGTGCTCATCGGTCGCGCATTTTAGCCGGATCGCGTTCGGACAGATCGTGCGCCGAGCCCGATCGCAGCGGCAGATTGCAATCCCACGAGAGGCATGACGGCATGTAACGCATTGATTTCAATGAAGCCATGCGGTTGGCACGCGCTGTGTAAGGGATGCAGTGTCCGGACACTTTTCCGGCATCCCGCAAGCGATTGGAGCCAGGCATGAACACCACACCGTCCCACCGTCCCCGCATGACGCTTTCGCTGATCCTCTTGGCGGTATTGATGGCGGGTTGTACTTCCATGTCCAACAAGTCGCCCGGTGCGCAGACGAAGGCCTACGAGGATTCGGAGCAGCCCGTCAACGACAGCTGGATCACCACGAAGGTGAAAGCCGATCTGCTGGTGACCGAAGAGACCAAAGGCCTCGACATCAACGTCAGCACCACCAACGGCGTGGTCACGCTATCGGGCAAGCTCGACAACGCGTCGCAGATCGGCAAAGCAGTCGAAGTCACGCGCGCGATCAAGGGCGTGAAATCCGTCGATGCGACCACCCTCACCACCAAGCCGCGCGGCTGACGGGCTGCCGAGATACCCGCGCGAAGATCTTCTCAGTAGTCCATCAGGCGCGTCCATATCGACATCGCGCACATATCCCTCACCTTCATCCCCCAAAGGAAAACACCATGAACAGCGACACCATCAAAGGCAAATGGAAGCAGCTCAACGGCAAGATCAAGGCCCAGTGGGGCAAGCTCACCGATGACGATCTGACCGTCGCCGAGGGCAACAGCGAGTACCTCGCCGGCAAGGTCCAGGAACGCTATGGCGTGACCAAGGACATCGCAGTGAAGCAGGTCGAGGACTTCGAGAAGGCCATCCGCGACAGCTGAACCCTGCGACCAGCTCCCACAAGCGCCCGTGCAGGCGCGTGGTGAGTCCGCTGCGGTCCCGGCCCTCCCCCACGGGTCCGCAGCGACACCCGGACGCCCCGTCCGGACCGTGAGCTCCGGAAGCCGGTCCGGATGGGGATCCACCTTGCAGGCGCCCGTCGCGCGGTGCGGGCAGAGATCTTTCGCTGGACCCCTTGGCCGTCTCGTGCCGTTTTGCGAGGCGGCTTTTTTTGTCTTCCACAGCATCGTGCGGAATGCCCGCCGTCATCGGCACCGTCGTGCACAAAGCGCGATCCGCACATGCGGGATCCCAGCAACGACGGGCTTTCGAGGCTGGCACAGCGCTTGCGGGTGACTACCCGTCGCGGCGCTGTGCGCCATATGAACGATTCGCAGACGCCACCCTCAGGAGTCATCGCATGGCCGCCACGTTCGAACCTCGATCGCTGAATACCCGGCCGCTGAATGCCCGGCCGGTCTCGCCAATGGCCACGCTCGGCAACGCATGCCGTCGACCGGCGCCGCCGCCCGATCGCGTCGATATAGTGCAGACCCCGGTACCGATCCGCGCCCCGCACACGATGGAGTCACGCCCCGTGCAGAGCCCCGCCCCAAAACCCGCTGGTCGAATTCTCGCGATCGACGACGATCCCCGCCTGTTGCAGAATTTCGCGCTGGCGCTGGAAAGCGACGGCTACAGCGTCGAGACCGCCGAAACCCTGCAGGAAGGGTTGAGGCTGGCCGCCACCCGCCCGTTCCATGTCTGTCTGCTCGATCACAACATCGGCTACGACTCCGGCATCGACGCGCTGCCGCGCCTGCGCGAGCTGGCGCCGCTGATGCGGGTGGTCATGATCACCGGCAATACCGCTGTCGACGATGCGGTGAAAGCGATCGCGCTCGGCGCCAGCGACTACCTGGTCAAACCCTGTTCGCCCGACCAGTTGAGGATCGCGGTCGCAAGACAGGTCGATACCCGCCGCATCCTCGATCGGCTCGATACCTTCGAACGCGAAGCCCAAGCCGGCGTGCCGGTGCTCGGCAGCAAGAACAAGGCGATGCAGGCTGCGGTCGAGATGGCGCTGCAGGTCGCGCGCACCGATGCCAATCTGCTGCTGCTGGGCGAGAGCGGCACCGGCAAGGGCGTGATCGCCAAGGCCGTGCATCGCGCCAGCCCGCGCGCGGCCGGCGCGCTGGTCACGGTCAATTGCCCATCGCTGTCGGCGGAGCTGATGGAAAGCGAGCTGTTCGGTCATTCCAAGGGCTCGTTCACCGGTGCGGTGCAGAGCACCGTCGGCCGGGTCACGCATGCCGATGGCGGCACCATCTTCCTGGACGAAGTCGGCGATTTTCCGCTAGCGCTGCAGCCGAAACTGCTGCGCTTCATCCAGGACAAGGAATACGAACGCGTCGGCGACCCGGTCACCCGCAAGGCCGACGCGCGGATCGTCGCCGCGACCAATCGCGATCTGGACGCGATGGTGAAGGACGGCCAGTTCCGGCTCGATCTGCTCTATCGCCTCAACGTCATCACCATCACCCTGCCGCCGCTGCGCGAGCGTCATGAGGACCTCGAAGATCTCGCCAACGGTTTCGTAAGCCGCTACGCCGCCGACTACAGCCTGCCCGCGCGCCGGCTCTCGCCGTCGGCACTGTCGCAGCTGCGCACATACGCATGGCCCGGCAACGTGCGCGAGCTGCAGAACATGATGGAGCGCGCGGTGATCCTGTGTCGCGGCGAAGAGATCGGCCCGGATCTGCTCGCGCTCAACGCCTCCGCCCGCAGCGTTGCGCAGCCGGGGATGGCGATGTCGCTGGACGAACTGGAACGGCTGCACATCGAGCGCATCCTCGCGTCCAGCGAGAGTCTGGATGCGGCCGCGCGCACGCTCGGCATCGATGCCTCCACCCTGTACCGCAAACGCAAGCTGTTCGGTCTGTGACCGCGCAGATCGACCTTCGCTTCGCCACGAACTCTCTTCGCTTTCCATGAATCATCGCCCGCCCATCGTTCTTCCCGACGTCACCACAACACCTCCGCGCGACGGTTGGCCCGCGCTCGCCGGTTGGATCGTGCTGCTGGTGGGATTGGGTGCGGTTACGGGCATGCTGTTCGGCCCCGGCGACTGGTACGCCGCGCTGCTGAAGCCGACCTGGAACCCGCCGTCCTGGCTGTTCGGGCCGGTCTGGACGATGCTGTACGCATCGATGGCAGTGGCGCTGTGGCTGGTGCGGCGCGAGTCCGATGTCGATGCGACCACGCGCCAGCGTGCGCTGGCGATGTTCGTGATCCAATTTCTGCTGAATCTCGCGTGGACCCCGCTGTTCTTCGGACTGCGCAGTCCTGGACTCGCGTTTGCGGAGATTTGCCTGCTGTGGATCGCGCTGCTGTCGACGATGCTGATGTTTGGCCGGGTCCGCGCGCTCGCCGGCTATCTGCTGTTGCCGTATCTGCTGTGGGTGTCGTTCGCACTGGTGTTGAACGGCACGATCTGGCTGATGAATTCGTAGCGCTACATTCGCGTCCACAGCCACCCGTCCGCAGCCGCTTGTCCACAGCCGCTTGTCCACAGCAAGGGGGGCAATCCCCGGAGATCCTGCATGCCAGTGTCGCGCACCGCGCAGTTCCGCAACCGCATCAATGTCGGGTTGCTGGCCTTGGCATTCGTGGTGATCCTCATCACTTCCATCATCTCGGTGCGCTCCACCAACGCGCTCGCCGGCTCCATCGAGCTGGTCGCGCATACGCTCAACGTCAAGGACGATCTGACCGCGCTGCAGGTCGAGCTGGGGATGCTGGAAGCCGACGGCTTGCGCTTCATGGTCGGCGGCGCGGCGCAACATCGCGCGGGGTTACGCACGCATCTGGATGCCATCGGCCGTCTGCTCGAGGGGCTGAAGTTGCTGACCGCGGACAATGTCCATCATCAGGCCGCGCTGAAGGTGCTGACGCGGAATCACGAACAGCTCGAAACCCGTGCGCGCGAATCGATCGCCATCAAGGATGCCGAGCTGCGCGACGGTAAAGTGCGCAATGCGACTGAACGGATTCGCGATGGGCGGGGCGAGCGCTCCGTCGACATCATGCGCGAACGGGTGTTCGCGATGTCGCACGAGGAGGACCGCCTGCTGTCCGAGCGGCGCTTGAGGCGCGATGCGCTGGTCAAACAGATGACCGCCACGCTGATGATCGCCAACGGTTTGGCGCTGGCCGCTGGTTTGCTGGGATTCTTCGCGCTGCGGCGCGCCCAGCGCGAGGCCGAAAACGCGCTGCGCGGCGAACTGCGCGCTGCGCAGGCACGGCGCGCGAACGACGAGAAAAGCGTGTTCCTGGCCAGCATGAGCCACGAGATCCGCACGCCGATGAACGCGATCTTCGGCTTTGCGCAGCTGCTCGGCGACCACGTGCGCGAACCGCTGCAGCGCGAGTGGGTGGCGTCGATCAAGAAAAGCGGACAGATGCTGCTGGCGTTGATCAACGATGTGCTGGACCTGTCCAAGATCGAGGCCGGCAAACTGCAGCTCAACCAGCAGGGCACGGACCTGGGCGAACTGGCGACCGAAACCCTGGCGCTGTTCGAACCGATGGCCGAAGCCAAGGGCCTGCGCCTGCAGATCGAGATCGACCCCACCGACTTCGTGCCGGTGGTGGTGGACGCGCAGCGGCTGCGCCAGATTCTGATGAATCTGCTGAGCAATGCGGTGAAATACACCGAGCGCGGCGAAGTCGTGCTGCGGCTGTCGATGCTGTCCTCACCGCTGGGCTCGGCCCGCGACCTTTGCGTGCAGGTGACCGATTCCGGCGTCGGCATCGAACCGGCGCATCTGGAGCAGATTTTCGAGCCGTTCTATCAGGCCGATAGCCCCGACGGCCGCGTGCGCCAGGGCACCGGCCTTGGCCTGAGCATCACCCGGCGGCTGGTCGATCTGATGGACGGCAATATCCAGGTCGCCAGTCGTCCCGGCGAAGGCGCGACGTTCCGGGTCAACATTCCCGATCTCGAACCCGCAGCGGTGGTGCAGGCGGATGTCGACGCGCGGGTCGATTTCGACCGGCTGCCGCCGCTGAAGATCCTGGTGGTGGACGACGTCGACTGGAACATCGAAGTCGCGAAAGGCTATCTGCGCGACAGCCATCATCAGGTGATCGTCGCGCGAGACGGTGTCGAAGGCGTCGCGGCCGTGCGCGCGCTGCGTCCGGACGCGGTGATGATGGATCTGCGCATGCCGAAAATGGACGGCTTCCGCGCGCTCGAAACGATCCGCAGCGACGCCGCGCTCGGCGCGACCCTGGTGATCGCGGTGACTGCGTCCAGCCTTGCCGGCGAAGCCGGGCCGCAGCACGCGCCATTCGACGGCTTTCTGCGAAAACCCTACACGCCGCTGGAACTGTTCGCGGCACTGGCGAGTCTGTTCGGCAAAGAAGAGGACGACGGGATCGACATCGCCGCCATAGTTTTTCCTGCCGATGATGCGGCGAACCGGGAACTGACTGCGCAAGCCCGCGAAGAGTGGCGGACGCTGCGTGAAGCACCGCTGCAGGCGCTCCGCACCCGCATGCGCATGCGCGAGATCGCCGAATTCTCGACGCGGCTGCTGTCGCTGTCCGAAGACCTCCGCGCGCCTGCACTGCAGGCCGAAGCGCGTTATCTACAGCTCGCCGTGCAGCGCTTTGACGTGAATCAGGTCAAGATGGTGCTCGATCGGCTGGCCCACTGGTCCGAGGAGGATGGCGATGCCGAATAGATTCCAGGCGACGGTCGCCCTGCCGGTGGTGATGGTGATCGACGACCAGACCGCCAATGTGCAGGTCGTCGGCCAGCTGCTGACCCACGCCGACTACGATGTCGTGCCGGTACTCGATGGCCGCGAAGCGCTCGCATTGGCCGAGCGCAACCCGCCCGATCTGGTGCTGCTGGACATGCGGATGCCCGGTCTCGACGGCTTCCAGGTGATCGCCGGACTGCAGGCGCTGCCGCAGACCCGCGATGTGCCGGTGATCTTTCTCACCGCCGACCACGAGCGCGACAGTCTGACCCGCGCGTTTTCCGCGGGCGCGGTCGACTACGTCACCAAGCCCTTCATCGCGGAAGAATTGCTGGCGCGGGTGCGCACCCATCTCGATCTGAAGCAGGCGCGCGACCGGCTCGCGCGGGTCGCCGACGAACGCCAGAAAATCGCGGAGATCGTCAGCCACGACCTGCGCAATCATTTCGCGAACATCCTGTTTTCGGCGGACATGCTCCGCGATCCGGCCCTGAACGACGATGCGCGGCAGCGGCTGGCACAATCGATCCGAACCTCCGCCGATGCCGGCGTGCTGTTTCTGCAGGCGTTTCTCGACCAGCAGCAGTCGCTGGTGCACGATGCGCCGCCGCAGCCAATCCTCGCGCGCGCGCTGCTGGAAGAGTGTGGGCGAACTGCTTTCGTACCAGTCGCAAAGCAAAGGCATGCGGGTCTGCATCGACACCGATGCGGCCGACGGGATACGGCTGTTGGCGGAGCGCGCCGGCGCGCTGCATGTGCTGCAGAATCTGCTGTCGAACGCGCTGAAATACGCGCCGCCCGGCAGCGACGTGCACCTGACGGCGATGCGGCAGGGCAAGTACGCGCGGCTCACCGTGCACGATCGCGGTCCCGGCATTTCGCCGACGGATCGCGACCGCCTGTTCCAGCGCTACGTGCGTTTGAGCGCGCAGCCCACCGGCGGCGAATCGTCGACCGGCCTGGGACTGGCCTTGGCCAAACAGCGCGCGCGCACCATGGACGGCGATGTCTGGTACGACGACCGCGAAGGCGGCGGTGCCAGCTTCACGCTGGAACTGCCGCTCGCATGATCGACCGGACGAGATCCCGCACGATGGCTGCGCGGGACCTCGTCCGTCGTGGTTTCAGGCTCTGACCCGGCGACCCATGATCAGCGACACCACGAACAGCACCAGGAATACGAAGAACAGGATCTTGGCGATGCCGGCGGCGGCACCGGCGATGCCGCCGAAGCCGAGCACACCGGCGATCAGTGCGATCACGAAAAAGACAACGGCGTAATACAACATGTGATTTCTCCAGAAGAACCGAGGCACCGCAGGACGCGGCCTCAATGGAGAACACACAAGTTGCGTGCCAGCGACGATGCGGTCTGAACCGTCGGCAACACTTTGCTTTTCAGCGGTTTGCGAGGTGTCTTCGGGAACCGCCGGCGCGACCGCCGGGTCTTGATGCCTGCAATCCGCACGATGGCCGGACCACGCCGTGCGCATCGCACGGGCCGATACCCGGGGGCGCGTACGGAAACAGCGGCTTGGCCGTGGCACGGTTCTTGATGCGTTCCTCTGCAGTGACCGCGAGGATTTCCGCATGTCGATGCTCCTGCACACGCTGCCCCACCGCCGCCGCTCGCGGCGTCGCACCCGCAATCTGCGGGCACGCCTGCTGATCGGCGGCATCGTCCTGCTGGCGACCGCGTACTGCGTGTGGACGTCCCAGCCACCACCGATGGGTGCATTGCCGATGAGCGATGCAGGCCTCGCCGCTGCTGCCCATCGGGGTCCGGAGCCGGAACAGTCCATCGATACCGAAGGCGCTCTCGCCGATGCCGATGCGGCCCGCTACGTCGCTGAGCGCTGATCCCGCAATGCGCCGGCAGGCGTTCGATCAGCATGCGATGACTGTCTGGCGGTAAAGGCCTTTAGACAGGTAGAGTCATGACCACCGGCAGCGCGGTGTGGAGTCTGGGTTGCATTCGCGGCCTGTCGATACCATCGCTGCGATCGCCAAAGGGGAAGACCGCCATGACATCGGACACAGCAGAGCCTGTTCAGCGTCATCGTGGCTACGACGCGCTGACCCTGATCGGCTGGATTCTGGTGATCGTCGCCCTGGGGGCCTCGGCCGGGGCCTTCTTCGCGCCCGGTGACTGGTACGCAGGCCTGCGCAAACCGGCGTTCAATCCGCCCAGCTGGATCTTCGGGCCAGTCTGGACCCTGCTGTTCGTACTGATGGCCATCGCGCTGTGGCTTGTCCGCCGTGATCAGGACGCGACCCCCGCCCTTCGCAGCCGCGCCAGCGGGTGGTTCGCGGTTCAATTCCTGTTGAATCTGCTGTGGACACCGCTGTTCTTCGGTCTGCGCAGCCCGCTGCTGGCGGTGGTGGATATCAGCCTGCTCTGGCTTGCCGTGATGGCGACGATGCTGGCGTTCCACCGGGTGCGGCCGCTCGCGGCTTGGTTGCTGCTGCCCTACCTGGGCTGGATCATGTTCGCGGCGGTGTTGAATGCGTCGATCTGGTGGCTCAATTTGTCGTAATCTCGGCAGCGATGAATCCGCCCACAGATCCCGCAGAGCTTGCCCGCGTCTCCCAGCGCCTTGCCGAGCTGCGCCTGGAACACCGCGATCTCGATCTGGCCATCGCACGGCTGCAGGAAAACATCGTCGCCGACGAATTGGCGGTCAAACGGCTGAAGAAGCGCAAGCTGCAGCTGAAGGACGCGATCATCCGCTTCGAGTCCGCGCTGATTCCGGATGAGCCGGCGTGACCGCACGCCGGCGTTGATCCTCGATCCGTTCACGCATTCCGTCGAATGCCGGACATCGGCGCGGATCCGCGCTCACCGCCCGTTCGGGTGTGCGGCCCGCGCGATGCGCGCTGTTGTTTTCGCCGTCGATGGTGTTGTCTCCACTGCGGGGAGGATCGGCTTCAGCCGCATGCCTGCACCGCTGGCGGTAACCACGTTCACCATCGCGCGGATGTCGTTGATATCGTCGACCACGCGAGTGTTGAGATCGTCGACCAGGAACACCCCGGCGATCTGATTGACGCGATCCACCCAGGGCGTGAAGCCGAAGGCGCCCGGGCTGGAGACGATCAGCGGCGACGACGGGTCGATCCACTGCCCCAGTCCGTAGCCGAAGCCGGTAGAGGTGGGTGGCCGCGAGATGTCGACGGTGCCGACGGTGCGGTCGGTGGCCATCAGCTCGATAGTCGCGCGGGTGAGGAACCGGCGGCTCGGCAGACAGACTTGAGCATTGTCCAGGCAGCCGTAGGCCAGCACCATGTCGACCACGCGGCCGTAATCCTCGAGGGTGCTGCGCACGCCGCCGGCGATGCGCGGATTGGTGTTGCGCACGTAACCGGCTGCGGTGGAGGACGTGGCGAAGTCGGTGGCGCCCATGCCGAGCGGGGTCACCATCTCATCGATGAAGATGTCGTCCCAGGCCTTGCCGGTGGCCAGTTCGGCCATGCGTCCGGCGACCTGCATCGAGTTCCCGCCGTAGGAGAAGACCTTGCCGGGCACGCCGATCAATGGTTCCTGCAGGATGCGATTGGCGCAGCTGGAAAGGGTGTAGAGCGGATTCGACATGCAGCTGTCGTCGCCGCCGGGCAGCGCGCTGGTATGCGAGAACAACTGCGCGAGCGTGATCGGACGCTTGGCCGCGTCCACATCGGGGAAGTATTGGCCGACGGTATCGGTCCAGCGCATCCGGCCCTTCTCGACCAGCCGCGCGAGGGTCAGCGCCGACAGCCATTTGCTGGCCGATGCGATGCGGATGCGGGTGCCGAGGGTGTAACCGCCGAACGCGCGGCGATACACCACGTTGCCGTTCTTGTTGACCCGCAGCGACGCGCCGTCGAGGCCGTTCGTCTGCACGAACGCCTGCATCTCGGCGGTGACGGGGGAGAAGTTGTAAATGGGCGCCGCACGCGCGGCGGTGCTGGCGCCGAGCGATACGGTCAGGCCGAAGGCAAGGGTGAGGCTTCGCAACATGGCACGTCTTCCTTGGTTGATGGAGGAACTGACGTGAACGCAGGCACGTGGATGTCGTTGACGGTTTTCAGGGACGGCGACCGGCGAAGTTGTAACGAGTTGTGTCTGGCGGGCGGATGCCGCTTCCTTTCGATCGCGAGGTGTTATCGATGCGGGCTGCCGCGCGGCTGCGGTGCGGTTGCGGCGGGCAGCGTCTTGTCCGCACGACGCATCGTCTGTGTTGCGGGAATCGCCGGCTGAACCAGCCGGATGCGGCGGCCGCGGTTTTCGGCCGTGACCACGTTGATCATCACCCGGAGATCGTTGATATCGGCATTCACCGCCGACAGCTGGTCATCGACGAACACCACGCCGGCAGTGCCGCGGCCGTGATCCACCCAAGGCGTGACCCCGAATGCGCCTGGGCTGGACAGGATCGGTCTGGCGGTCTGCGGATTCACGCCATCGGCGTTCTCGATCCACTGGCCGAGGCCGTAGCCGAAGCCTGCGGTGGTTGGCGGACTGTAAAACGTTGTCGTGCCGACCCTGCGGTCGCGGGCCATCGTATCGAACGTGGCTGCGGTGAGGAATCGCTGCCCTGCAGGACAGGACTCCGGAAAACCGCCGACCAGGCAGCCGCGCGCCAGCACCATGTCCAGCACCCGTCCGTAATCCTCGAGCGTGCTGCGCACGCCGCCGGGAACGCGGGGATTGACGCTGCGCACATATCCGGGCGCGGTGGATGCGGTGGCGTAGTCGGTGCCGACCAGACCGAGCGGCCGTACCATTTCGTCGATGAAAATATCGTCCCAGGCGTTGCCCGTCGCCAACTCGGCCATGCGCCCGGCAACCTGCATCGAATTGCCGCCGTAGGCGAACACCTTGCCGGGCGTGCCGATCAGCGGTTTCTGCAGGATCTGCTGCGCGCAGCTGGCGAGCGTGTACAGCGGGTTGGACATGCAGCTGTCTTCGCTGGGCGACATGCCGCTGGTATGCGAAAACAATTGCTCCAGCGTGATCGCAGTCTTGTCAGCGGGCGCCTGCGGAAGATACTGGCCGATGGTGTCGGTCCAACGCATCTGACCTTTCTCGACCAGCCGCGCGATCGCCAACCCGGACAGCCACTTGCTGGCCGAAGCGATCCGGATGCGGGTGTCGAGGGTATAGCCGCCGTAGGCCTGCCGATGCACTGCGTTGCCCGCCTTGCCAACCCGCAGCGACGCGCCGGCCAGCTGATGGACCTGCACGAACTGCTGCATTTCAGCGGCGACCGGCGTGAAGTCGTAGATCGGCACTGCACGGACGCTACAGGCGAAGCCGATGGCGGCGGTCAGACAACACGTGGCGAGGAAACTGCGGATCATGGCGCGTCTCGACGGGCGGATCTTGATCGTAAACGCAGCCAGAAGCATGTGGTTGACGGATGTGTAAGCAGTTGTTTCCCCGCAGGCATCGGCCATGGCCACCGACGGTGTTCCGTACAATAGCCGTTCCGAAAAACACGACGCCCGGCATGACCCTGATCGACATCGGCGCCAATCTCACCCACGACAGTTTCGACCACGACCGCGAGGCGGTGCTGCAGCGCGCCCGGGCCGCAGGCGTATCGAAGATGATCGTGACCGGCGCCAGCCGCGAGCACTCGCCGAAAGCGCTGATCCTGGCGCGGACGTTTCCCGGCGAACTGTTCGCCACCGCCGGCGTGCATCCGCATCATGCGGTGGAATACACCGACGAATGCGACGCCGAAATGCGCGAACTGCACACGCACGCGGAAGTCGTAGCGGTGGGCGAATGCGGGCTGGACTACAACCGCGACTTCTCGCCGCGCCCGGCGCAGCGCAGGGCATTCGAGCGTCAACTGCAGCTGGCGTCGGAACTCGGCACTCCGGAAGCGCGAAAGCCCATCTTCCTGCATCAGCGCGACGCGCACGACGACTTCATGGCGATGATGAAGAACTTCGACGGACGTCTCGGCCCGGCGGTGGTGCACTGCTTCACCGGCACCCGCAAGGCGTTGTTCGATTACCTCGACCAGGACTGGCATGTCGGCATCACCGGCTGGCTCTGCGACGAACGCCGCGGCCTGCATCTGCGCGAGCTGGTGAAGCACATTCCTGCGAATCGCCTGATGATCGAAACCGACGCACCGTACCTCCTGCCGCGCACCGTGAAACCGCAGCCCTCGCACCGGCGCAACGAACCGATGTATCTCGCGCACATCGTCGAAGAACTCGCGCGCGATCGCGGCGAAACGGCGGCTGTCGTTGCCGCCGCGACGACGGCGACTGCGATGGATTTTTTTCGGCTGCCGCCAGCGCGTGTCGAATCCAGCATGAAAAATCCTGCCGCGTAGCCACTTCTGAGGCAACAACAGGCCATGTGGCCGACCGACGTCATCACCGTTTACCGACAGCGCTGAACAAGAACATCGGCGAGCCACTGTGGCAATGGTGGAAACCGGTTGCGCCAAGCTGATGGCGGGTGGATGCATACCTTGTGAACCGCAAGAGACCCAACCTGCACCGTGCCATGCAAAACACCCCGCAATGCGGGGTGTTTTGCTTTACAGCTTGCTGAAACCCGCGCTCGAATCAACGCTTCATCGAAGAAAAGAACTCATCATTCGACTTGGTGCTCTTCATCTTGTCCAGCATGAATTCCATCGCGGCGATTTCGTCCATGCCGTGCAGCAGTTTGCGCAGGATCCAGATCTTCTGCAGCAGGTCCGGTTCGATCAGCAGGTCTTCGCGGCGGGTGCCGGACTGGTTGATGTTGATCGCGGGGTAGACGCGTTTCTCGGTGATGCGGCGGTCGAGGTGGATTTCGGAGTTGCCGGTGCCCTTGAACTCTTCGTAGATCACCTTATCCATCGCGCTGCCGGTGTCGACCAGGGCGGTAGCGATAATGGTGAGCGAGCCGCCTTCTTCGACATTGCGCGCGGCGCCGAAGAAGCGCTTCGGGCGGTGCATGGCGTTGGCGTCGA
>JBIITV010000161.1:0-9233 GCA_044340325.1 Lysobacteraceae bacterium | reverse complement strand
CGGCACCAGCGCCGGCAGCGTGGTCGGCGCGCTCTACGCCAGCGGCATGGACGCCTTCGAGATGCAGCAGCACGCGGTCGCGCTGGACGAGGCCCGGATCCGCGACGTCACCCTGTTCAACGGCGGCCTGATCCGCGGCCAGAAGCTGCAGGACTACGTCAACGAGATGGTCGGCCGGCGACCGTTCGAGAAGATGCGCATGCCCTTCGCGGTGGTCTCGACCCGGCTGGAGACCGGCGACCGCACCGTGTTCGTGCGCGGCAACGTCGGCCAGGCGGTACGCGCGTCGTGCAGCATCCCGGGCGTGTTCGAGCCGGTGAAGATCGGCAACTTCCGCTACATCGACGGCGGCGTGGTCAGCCCGGTCCCGGTGGACGCCGCGCGCCAGCTGGGCGCCGATTTCGTCATCGCTGTGGACATTTCAACCCGGATCACCGGAAAGACGCCGGAAAATCTGCTTGGCGTGGTGAATCAATCGATCACGATCATGGGCCAGAAACTCGGCGAACAGGAACTCTCGCGCGCCGATGTCGTCATCCGGCCAAAGGTCAACGACATCGGCCCGGCCGATTTCGAGCATCGCGCCCGCGCCATCGTCGAAGGCGAGAAAGCCGCGCTGGCCGCGCTGCCGCAGATCCGCATCAAGCTGGAACAGATGCGCCAGGCGCGCGCAGCCGCGCAGGCGGCGCAGCGCAATCCTGCGCCGGCATTGCCCGAAACATGCGAAGCGCCCGGATTCATCGGTGGATTGCTGGGCAAGGCAGCGGAGTGCGGACCGAAGGGCAAGCGCTGAGAGTTTACCGACACCAAACGAAAGAAGGACCCGCAATGCGGGCCCTTCTTCATTTCATTTGCTGCGGATAGCAGTCAGTGAACGTCTCTCAGAGACCGGAACAGCGCCTCCTGCAGAATCGCAGTGGACTTGCAGCTCTGTGCAGACAAAGATGCCAGATCGGTCTGGCGGCGCAACACATCGCCGAAAGAACGTGTCGTGTACGACGGCGTCATGATCGGATCGCCCTTCAGGAAAGTCGAAGGCGCCGACAGTGTTCCTGCGCCAATCAAGAACTTCGACAAATCGCTTTGCACATTGAAATCGCGTGGCGTGATATGCACGAATCGGGTGTCTTGTGTGATCGGAGGTAATGCCGCAGGCTTGTTGTTATCTCGCGCCTCACCACCGTGACACCCGTTACACGTACCCAACGAAAATTTATGCCGATCTTCAGAATCAACGATGCCAGGCGCCTTCCAAACAGCACTATCCGCAAAAGACGAATTCAACGTCGAACCTGTCAGGAATGGCTGTCCCGCCCAAATGGCAGGCACATTGTATGTACCATTCAATATGGCAATCACATTCGAATTGATATAGCTCGCTAGCAAGGCGGTATTATTGCGCGTGTGATGCGGTGTGTTTTTCGTCGAAACGATATGCAGCATACTGTCGTCCTGCAGATGGAACTCCCTGAGTTCCCATGGACGCCCAATCGGAAGCGTAGCTCGACTCGATCGCGCAGCAACCGGTTCGATTTCGATGCCTCCGCCGTATCCTACCAATGCGATTTCGTTCGTACGGATCTGATTGATCGCACTGCCATTGGGCTTGGTGTCATCAGCGCCCGCCAGAGTGAACTGGTCAGTGATCGCCTGCAGCGCAGGATTGAAAGCAGCGCTACCAAGCGTGATATTGCCCAGTCCGAGCCACTGACTCGCATAGCTACGGATTGCCGTGCACTGATTGATCGGAACCCCGTATTCCAGGATCACCGTAAACTCCATCGTCGAACATCCGCCGTCCTTGTTGCGGTCGACGACACCGAACACGAAGCGCCCCTCGCCGGCATTGATCGGAATCCCGATCGAACCACCGTAGGGCGAAGACCCTGTCAAGGTGCTTCGCATATCCACACGGTTCACGATCGCGAGCAGACGCATCGGCGATTGATCAAGATCAAGCTTGTCGTTGGCATCGCGTGGCCATGGGTTGAGCACCAACGCATTCATCCTGCTACGCGCAGGAACCGGAAAGGTATTGATCGTGTGCGTTGTATTCCATGACTGCAGCCAGTTCTCGACGAAATCCGCTGGATTCACATTGGTCGCGCTCTGATTCGCCATCGCGGTCATCAAGGTCTTGAACGTCCATGCGCCGTCCGGATCGCCGACATTGCCGCAGATATCGAAAGTACGGGTTGGATCCTGCACGACCGAAAGATCGGTGATCATGAGGGTTCTCGCCGGATCAAGTCCGGGTGGTGGTGGCGGCAAGGCTATCAAGCTCTGGCGTATCGAGATCGGCAGCGACTTTTCCCGCGCTTCCTGCAGAAAGCGTGGGTCGATGAACTCGAATGCTTCTTCCCGGATAAGCTCGCGCCCGTCGAACACCGGAAATTTCGTGGCCTTGGCCTCTACAATGTCCCGCCTGCGGTTCTCCTGTTCTTCCGCGAACAGATCGAAATCGAAATCGATCAGCGAAACGAATTTTTTCGGATCCTTTGAATCGCGTTTCAAAAGATACTCGCGCTTGTCGATGACGAATTCAACGGCATCGCCAAGCGTCTCGGCGTTTTCGTAACGGACGGCAAGCTCGGCATTGCCTTCCGGATTTCCTTCTCTCTCTCGTGGAGTGAGCTCGACTTCCGATGCAAGCGGCGGATTTTCGTCGACTTCAGGCGGCGCATCCTCTTTTCCGGACGAAACAACGGAAGCGGCAGACGGCACGAAAGCGCCCATCGAAGCTTCTGTCGAAACATACGCTTCGACAGAAGCGGGAGACGCATCGGTCTTATCGGCAAGTTCAGCCGTCGAAGTCGGGTCGCAGGCGGATAGACCGCACGACAGGACCAGAACGCAAAAAGCGTTCAGGGCGCTTCTTGGACTGGCGCAGGCGAGATGATCATGGGACATGTTGATTCACTCCTTGTGAATGCGATGGTTGACGCTTGGATCCTTCCACGAAGCATTCCAGCAACATGTCAGCCGTGTGTTTCCACACGTCCGTTGTGTGCCGAAACCTCGCAGACACCCCGAGATGGGCGCATGTCGAGCGCAAGAGGCAGCATGCGCACTATGCATACTCGCAGTACAGGCATATTTCCGGACATTGATCTAAAAACAAAAAAGGCCGGCAATGCCGGCCTTTTCATTATCAATCGATTAGCTCAATTCGATTGACGAAAACAATCAGGCCCGCGAATCGCGCCTTTCGCTGCCCGGCCTTGCCGCGCCGCCACGATACGGCTTCTGGCCCGCATGGGCATGCGCGCCGCGATCGGCCGGCTTGCCGTGGGGACGATGGCTCGGCTTGCGTGGAGCGCTGTTACCGCCCGGGCGCTGGTTGCCGCCACGATTGATCGGCGGCATCGGGCCATCCATCCGAAGCGGATTTCTGGGCGCGAACCCTTCGACCACGTCCATGACCACATCGGTCTTCAGTAGACGCTGGATCTGGCGCAGCAGGCCGGCTTCTTCCGAAGAGACCAGCGAGAGCGCTTCGCCCTGCATGCCGTTGCGGCCGGTGCGGCCGATACGGTGGATGTAGTCCTCGGCGACCATCGGCAGATCGTGATTGATCACCAGCGGCAGATTCGGAATATCGAGGCCGCGCGCGGCGACATCGGTGGCGACCAGAATGCGCGCCTTCCCGGACTTGAACTGGTTCAGCGCCTTCTGACGCTGGGCCTGGCTCTTGTTGCCGTGGATCGCGACTGCGGGCAGCCCGGCGGTTTCGAGCTGTTCGGCCAGACGGTTGCAGCCGTGCTTGGTCTTGCCGAAGATCAGCACCTGATCGCCGTGACGCTTGGTCAGGATGTCGATCAGCAGATCGCGCTTGCGCGAACCATCGACCGGATGCGCGCGGTGGGTGATGGTCGAGGCGATCGCATTCTGCGTCGACACCTGCACCTGCTGCGGGTTGCGCATGAACTCCATGGCCAGCTGCTTGATCTGCGACTCGAACGTGGCCGAGAACAGCATCGTCTGCCTCTGCGCGGGCACACGGCCGAGGATGCGCTTCATCGCCGGCAGGAAGCCCATGTCGAGCATGCGGTCGGCTTCGTCCAGGATCAGGATCTCGACCGCATCGAGCTTGGCCGAACCGCGCTCCATGTGATCGATCAGGCGGCCGGGGGTGGCGACCAGGATATCGACGCCGCGGCGCAGATTGTCGACCTGCGGGCCCATGCCGGCGCCACCGAAGATGGTAGTGACATTGAGGCGCATGTGCTTGCCGTAGCTGCGAACGCTGTCGGCGACCTGCACCGCAAGCTCACGGGTGGGGACCAGAATCAGCGCACGCGGCTTGCGCGGGCCGGTCGCCGGCTTGTTGCCTTCGACCAGACGCTGCAGCAGCGGCAGCGCGAATGCGGCGGTCTTGCCGGTGCCGGTCTGGGCGCCGCCCAGCAGATCGTGGCCTGCCAACGCCAGCGGGATCGCCTGGATCTGGATCGGCGTGGGTGTGGTGTAACTGTTTTCCGCGAGTGCGCGCAGAAGCGCGGGCGCAAGCCCGAGCGATTCGAAAGACATGTTGAAGCTCCAAAATTGAAATCACACCGCAAACGAATGCGGGGTGTTACTCGGAGCTTTCCAAAACCGCGCTGCGAGCAAAATGAAACGACGCGCCACATGGCGGGTCGTGTTCGGCGCGACGAAAGACGTGCGGGAGAGTGCTGCGAAGCCGGGTTGTCGTAGCGATCTACATTCAACCGGACTGCAGCGGGCTGCCAAAGGAAAACGGGCCAGCCGTGCGCGAAACAGGGCGAACTCTACGCCAAAAGCATCTGATATGCCAGCAAAAAATCCCGGCCGCCGCCGCGCATGGTTCGGATCTGAGCGTTCAGATCTCACCGTTCAGAGCACAATCTCCAGCCCGGGCCGCGCCAAGGTCGCATGGATCCCATACGCCTCGCCCAACTCGCCGGCCAGGGCCTCGCGGGCCTTGTCCTCGCCGTGGACCAGAGCCAGTGGCGGCTTTGCGGTGAACTGGCCATACCAGTCCATCAGACCGCGCTGGTCGGTATGTGCGGACAATCCGCCGACGGTGTGGCGCTGGGCGTTCACGCGCACGTCGTGGCCGTGGATGCGCACCCACTTGGCGCCATCGACCAGCCGCCGTCCGGTGGTGCCTTCGGCCTGATAACCGACGAACACCACATGGGTCTGACGACGGTGCAGCCGGTGTTTCAGGTGATGCAGGATGCGGCCGGCATTGGCCATGCCCGACCCCGCGATCACAATCGCGCCGCGTTCGATGCGGTTGATCGCCATCGACTGGTCCACGGTCTCGGTGATGTGCAGATTCGGCAACTTGAACGGGTTCGGACGCGCGCGCCAGACCTGTTTGGCCTCGTCGTCGAACAGTTCCTGATGGCGGCCGTACACATCGACCACCTTCGACGCCATCGGGCTGTCGAGGAAGATCTGCCAGCGCGACATCTTCCAGTCGTCCCAGTGCTTGGCGAACCAGTACAGCAGTTCCTGGGTGCGGCCGACCGCGAACGCCGGAATCAGCACGCAGCCGCCCGAACGCCAAGCGTCGTCGAGAATTTCCTCAAGCTCGTGGATGGTTTCGGCGCGCTCGCGATGCAAGCGGTCGCCATAGGTCGATTCCATCAGCACCAGATCGGCTTCAGTGATCACCGCCGGATCGCGCAGGATCGGCGTGCCTTTCGGGCCGAGGTCGCCGGAGAACACCAGCTTCTTGCCATCGCCCCACAGCTCGACGCTGCACGATCCAAGGATATGGCCAGCGTCGCGAAAACACATCTCGACGCCCGGAAACAGCTCGGTGCGAACGTCGTAGGGAATCGCCTCGACCTGCTGCATCGCGGCGCGCGCATCGTCCTTGGTGTACAGCGGCACGGCTTCAGGTTGGCCGCGACGGCGATCGCGGTTGGCGCGCATCGCCTCGCCTTCAGCAATGCCGGCAGCGTCGAGCAGCATCACCGGCATCAGGTCGGCAGTGGCGGTCTGCGCGTAGATCGGCCCGCGAAACCCGCGCTGCACCAGCAAGGGCACCCGGCCGATATGGTCGATATGCGCGTGGCTGAGGATCAGCGCATCGATCTGCGAGGGCTCGAACGGAAATGCCTGCGCATTGCGCGCCTCGGCCTCGGGGCTGCCCTGGATCATGCCGCAGTCGAATAACAGCCGTTTGCCGGCCGCTTCGATCTCGTGCAGAGAACCGGTGACTTCACCGGCGGCGCCGTGGAAGAGAACGCGCATGAGCTAAACTCCTAGGTCGAACAATTCGCACACCATCGCCGAAGAGGCGGTGCCAAGCAAGAGGAACGCCCGCCTTCGCGGGCCTTCGGATATCAGCTTTGGATGCGACGCGAAAGTTCAGCGCCCGCTCGGCAACTTGCAGCAGCGTGCGTAGACCACGCCGGTACTCGGCGCACGTGCGCTTTCGTTGCGGGAGTCACACGGGCACCATTTCGGATGCCCACTGGCGCACATCGGCGCGAGAGCCTGTAAGGGCAGTAGCCAGCAGGATTCCGGCCTAAGCATCAAGAACGGAATAACCTAAAGATCACGGAAAAAGCGCGGTCAGGGCATGACCTTCGACACCAGAATCCGGCCCTGCGAAGCGCTACAGTCGGCGGTCGCCCAAACGGGCGCGCCCGCCAATCCATGCAAAGCCCTTCGGGCCGGAGATTCCGTGAACCGTCAAGCCTCCTCGATCCTCAAACCACGCGTGCTGATGCTCTCAATCGCCATCGCCGCCACACTGACCGCGTGCAACAAGGACACCGCCGCCCCCGCCTCTGTGGAACCTGCCGCACAGGCAAGCGCGCCGGCACTGACGCTGGACGAAAGCAAGCTGCCGCCGTTCAACCAGTTCAAGGCGGCCGACCTGGACGCCAGCAAGAATGCCTGCAGCGATTTCAGCGGCTACGTCAACGGCAAGTGGCTGGCCGCCAATGCGATCCCGGGCGACCGAACCTCGTGGGGCGCGTTCGAAATGCTCGGCGAACGTTCGATCGCCGTGCAGCAGCAGTTGGCCGAACAGGCGGCGGCGATGAAGGACGCCAAGGGCGTGGAGAAGATCGTCGGCGACTTCTGGGCCACCGGCATGGACGAGGCGAAGATCAATGCTCAGGGGATCACTCCTCTGAAGAGCCGTCTCGACGCCATCGACGCGCTGACCGACGGCCCGTCGCTGGCCGAACACCTGCGCAACACCTACGCGAAGGGTGAAGGCGGACTGTTCGGCTTCGGTCCGAACGCCGATTTCAAGGATTCGTCGATGAACATCGCCTACGTGTCGCAGGGCGGCCTGGGCCTGCCCGACCGGGCCTATTACTTCGACGCGGACAAGAAAGACAAGCTGGCAGCATACGAACAGCACATCGCGAAGGTGCTCGAACTGTCCGGCATCGCCGCCGCCGATGCCGCCAAACAGGCGAAGGACGTGATCGCGTTCGAAACCCGCCTTGCCAAAGTCTCGAAGTCGAACGAAGAGCTGTCCCGCGACGTGCAGCTGTACTACAACCCGGTCACGCTGGCCGATGCGGACAAGCTCACACCGAACTTCCCGTGGAGCAAGTTCTTCGAATCGCAGGGCGTGGCGGCGCCGAAGACGTTCTCGCTGGCGATGCCCGCGTTCCAGGCCGAGTTTTCGAAGATGATCGCCGACACCCCGGTCGCCGTCTGGAAGAGCTATCTGCGTTTCCAGGCAGTGGACACCGCATCGCCGTTCCTGAGCGAGGCGTTCGTGCAGGAGAACTTCAACTTCTATCGCAAGGCCATGCGCGGGCAGTCGGAAATGAAGCCGCGCTGGAAACGCGTGCTCGACACAGTCGAAAGTCAAGCCGGAGAGGCGCTGGGCCAGATGTACGTGAAGGTGGCGTTCCCGGCCGAGTCCAAGGCGCGGATGACCGAGCTGGTGCAGAACCTGCGCGATGCGCTGAAGGTACGGATCGAAAACCTGGCCTGGATGAGCCCGGAAACGAAGAGCAAAGCGCTCGAGAAGTGGGCCAGCTTCACGCCCAAGATCGGATACCCGGACAAGTGGCGGGACTGGAATGGCCTCAACACCAGCCGCGACAGCTATATCGAAAACGTGCTGGCCGCCAACGCGTTCAACTACAAGTGGAATCTCGGCAAGATCGGCAAGCCGGTCGACAAGACCGAATGGGGCATGAGCCCGCAGACGGTCAACGCTTACTACAATCCGCAGCTGAACGAGATCGTGTTCCCGGCCGCGATCCTGCAGCCGCCGTTCTTCGACGCCAAGGCCGACGATGCGCTCAACTACGGCGGCATCGGCGCGGTGATCGGCCATGAAATGACCCACGGCTACGACGACCAGGGCAGCCGTTTCGGGCCGACCGGCAACTTCGAGAACTGGTGGACACCGGCCGACGCCGAAGGGTTCTCGGCGCTGACCAGGAAGCTGGTAGATCAATTCAACGGCTACGAAGCGACGCCGGGCATGAAGGTCAACGGCAACCTGACCCTGGGCGAGAACATCGCCGACCTCGGCGGCCTTGCGGTGGCCTACGACGCGTTGAAGAAGGCGAGCGAAGGCAAGCCCGATGCCAATGTCGAAGGCATCAACCGCGAACAGCGCTTCTTCCTGAACTGGGGCACCGTGTGGCGCCGCAATTTCAAGCCCGACGAGCTGAAAGTGCGTCTGACCACCGATCCGCACGCCCCGGCGAATTTCCGCGCCATCGGTTCGCCGTCGAATCACCCGGCGTTCGCGGCTGCGTTCTCATGCAAGGCCGGCGATGCGATGGTGCGCGATGGCGACAAGCGGATCGTGATCTGGTAAGCCACTGCGATCGACTGCAACGGCAGCGTGCCGCAAACACGGAGGCCCGGGGAAACCCGGGCCTTTTCATTTTGCGGGCGGTCTGCATCCAGTACGCGTCAGGCGCCGTATCCACAGGCATGTACGCATTGCGCCAAACAGGCTTCAACGACATTCCAGGCTGCGTACGCATCGAACGCTGCCGGGATTCGACCGTGCATGGACGCACGGTGGCCGGCGCCTACTTGCCGCAGGGCGCGTTGTCCGGGAACATGGCGCCCTGTCCTTCCCCCGACACCACAGGACTCCGGATGCCCGATTTGCGTAGTGACCGTACCGCCCAGGACACACCGGGGCTCGATGGATTGTTGGTGGAAGTCGCGGGCGGCAGTCGTAACGCCTTCGAATCGCTGTATCGCGCGACCTCGTCGAAGTTGTTCAGCGTGTGCCTGCGGGTGCTGTCGGATCGCGCCGA
>JBIITV010000181.1:0-8005 GCA_044340325.1 Lysobacteraceae bacterium | reverse complement strand
CCGAGGCCGAGGACGTCCTGCAGGAGGTCTTCACCACCATCTGGCACAAGGCGCATCAGTTCGATCCGAATCGCGCCAGCCCGATCGCTTGGCTGGCGATGATCGCCCGCAACAAGGCCATCGATCGCGTCCGCGCACAGCCCGCGCGAGGCACGCTCGCGCCGATCGAATTCGCCGACGATATCGCCGATACCGGTGCCTCCCCGCTGCAGACCGCCGTGTCGGCGGACGAACGCGATCGCCTCGAAGCCTGCATGGGTCAGCTGGATGCGCGGCGGCAATCGCTGATCCGCGCCGCTTTCTTCGACGGCTCGACCTACGAGGAGCTGGCGCAGCGCATCGCTTCGCCGCTGGGATCGGTCAAGAGCTGGATTCGTCGCGGCCTGCTGCAACTGCGGGGGTGTCTGGAAGCATGAACATCCGCGACCTCCACCAACAGGACATGGACGGCCAGGATCCGCCGTCCGCCGACATGCTTGCCGGCGAATACGTGCTGGGCGTGCTCGACGCCGAACAGCGCCGCGAAGCGAAGCAGCGGATCGAACGCGACCCGGGTTTCGCGCGTCTGGTCGCCGACTGGGAGCACCGCCTCTCGCCGCTCATCGATACCGATGGCGCTGCCGACGTACCGGCCCACCTGTGGCCGCGCGTGCGCAGCCGGCTCGGTTGGGCAGCGGTCGACACGCCGCGCGCACCGGCGCGGCAGGGGGTGTGGCAAAGCACAGGCTTCTGGCGTGCCGCCACCGGTCTTGCGGCCGCTGCGGCACTGGCTGCGATCGTCATCGGCCCGCTGGGGCTGTTCCGCGGCGAAGATGCGGTCGGACCGGGGCCGATCGCGGTCGAGCCCACCCCGCCGACGCCGCCCAGACCCCCGGTCGAAGATCCCGATGCGCCAAAGCCGGTCACCACCCTCGCGCGCGACGACGGCAGCCCGGGTTGGCTGGCGTCGGTCGACCCCGACGATGGCACGGTCCTGATGGTGCCCGTGCCCTCGCCCGCCGATGCCGATGGACGCATCCCCGAGCTGTGGCTGATCGCGCCGGGCGAAAGCGCGAAGTCGCTGGGCATCGTGTCGATCGATCGATCGCACACAGTGAAGGTACCCGACACGCTGCGTCGGGCATTGGCGAAGGGCGCCGTGTTGGCGATCACGCTGGAACCGGTCGGCGGCGCACCGCAGGGCATCGCAACCGGTCCGATCGTTGCGAAGGGCGATATCGTCACGCTGTAAACAGCTGTTCGAACCCTGGGCTCGAAAAAACTGTCGTCCCGAACAAAGGCGAAGCCTGAGGAGGCACTCGCCTGCGTTCGATGCTGTCGCAAGTGCAGATCCCTCGGCCCGCCGCGCGGGCGTTCGGTATGACAGCGGGCTGATGCGTTCGCGATTGGGGGATATGCGGCCATTCCCGCTCGCCCATTGCGCAATCCCTCACTCAGCGCATCCATCAGTGCATCCGAAGGACCCGGATCGTCGTAACTGGAACCGACATCGAAGGAGTCGTTCATGCCGGTTTCCATCCTGCCCGATCCAGAATCACCGAAGGCATCGCAGTTGCAAAGCGAGCGTCGGCACGGGCGCTTGCGTGCCACATTCGCCAGGTGGTTCGACACCAGCGCAGACAACGCCGAACTGGGGAGCGACGGCGACCGCATCGACTGGCTGCGCGCGATCCCCTTCCTCGCCATGCATCTGGCCTGTCTTGCGGTGTTCTGGGTAGGCGTGTCGCCGATCGCGGTGATCGTCGCTGTCGCGCTTTACGCGGTGCGAATGTTCGCCATTACCGGCTTCTACCATCGCTATTTCTCGCACCGCACCTTCCGCACGTCGCGCGCGGTGCAGTTCGTATTCGCGCTGATCGGCGCATCCTGCGTGCAGCGCGGGCCGCTGTGGTGGGCCGCACACCATCGCAACCATCACCGTCACGCCGATACCCATCACGATGTGCATTCGCCGGTGGTGCACGGGTTCTGGCACAGCCATGTGGGCTGGTTCCTGACCCGCCACGGCTTTCGCACCGACTGGGAGCGCATCCGCGACCTCGCACGCTTCCCGGAGCTACGCTGGCTGGACCGCTACGACATCCTGGTGCCGGTGCTGCTGGCGGTCGCGCTGTTCCTGATCGGCGGCTGGCTCGAAACCGCAGCGCCCGGGCTGGGCACCAGCGCCGGCCAGATGCTGGTCTGGGGCTTTTTCGTATCGACGATCGCGCTGTTCCACGCCACCGTCACCATCAACTCGCTTGCCCATCGCTTCGGCAGGCGCCGTTTCGAAACCCGCGACGACAGTCGCAACAATCTGTGGCTGGCGCTGATCACGTTCGGCGAAGGCTGGCACAACAATCATCATTTCTTTCCCGGCTCCGCGCGCCAGGGCTTCCGCTGGTGGGAAATCGATCTGACCTATTACGCGCTGCGCACGATGGCGCTGTTTCGTCTGGTGCACGACCTCAAACCCGTGCCGGCATGGGTCGCCGCAAAAGCGAGGGCAGGCTGATGCGCATCGCCGTGATCGGATCGGGCATCGCCGGGCTGGCCTCGGCCTGGCTGCTATCGGGCGAACACGCGCGCGACCGGCATGAGGTTGTGCTGTTCGAAGCCAACGACTATCTCGGCGGTCATACCCACACCCACGCGATCGAATTGCAGGGCCGCGAATACGCCGTCGATACCGGCTTCATCGTCCACAACCCCGCGCACTATCCGCTGCTGACCGCGCTCTTTTCGGAACTCGGCGTGGAATCGCAGCCGACCACGATGAGTTTCTCGGTGCGCAACGAGGCGAGCGGGTTGGAATACAACGCCACGGACCTCGACAGCCTGTTCTGCCAACGCCGCAACCTGGTTTCGCCGCGCTTCTGGGGCATGCTGCGCGATCTCTTCCGGTTCTATCGAGAAGCGCCTGCGCTGCTGGCATCGCCCGGCGAAGGTCCGACGCTCGGCGATTACCTCGCGCAAGGCGGCTACGGCGCGATGTTCCGCGACCAGCATCTGGTGCCGATGGCCTCGGCGCTGTGGTCCTCGGCATCGGCGCGGATTCTGTCGTTCCCGGCCAGATACCTGGTGCAATTCATGGCCAATCACCAGATGCTGCAGGTCAGCGACCGTCCGCAGTGGCGCGTGGTGCGCGGCGGTTCCAGCAGCTATGTGCGTGCGATGCGCGAGCTTTGGGGCGTACAGGAACGTTCGAGCTTGCCGGTGCGGATGATCCTGCGCGACAGCGATGGCGTCACCGTCTTCACCGACGACGGCGCCGAACGCTTCGACCAGATCGTGTTGGCCTGCCACAGCGATCAGTCGCTGCGGCTGCTCAGCGACGCCAGCGAAGCCGAGCGCTCGATCCTCGGGGCCATGCCCTATCAGGCCAACGACACCGTACTGCACACCGATGCATCGCTGCTGCCGAAGCGTCGCAAGGCCTGGGCTGCGTGGAACGCGGCGATTCCGCGCGACCCGGCCGATGTATGCACCGTGAGCTACTGCATGAATCTGCTGCAGGGCATCGACGCGCCGATTCCTCTCGTCGTGACGCTGAACCGCACGGATGCGATCGACCCGACGAAAATCCTGCGGCGCATGCAATACCACCATCCGGTGTACAGCCATGCATCGGTGTCCGCGCAGAAGCGCAAGGCCGAGATCCAAGGCCAGCGCCGCACCTGGTTCGCCGGCGCCTACTGGGGCTGGGGCTTCCATGAAGACGGCATGCGCAGTGCGGTCGAAGTGGCACAGGCACTGGGCGTACGCTGGGGTTCGACCGCGCAAGCGAGCGCAGCGGCCATGCCCGGCCCCGCAACGTCCATGAAAGTGCAGACCGCCGCATGAGCGCAGCGTTCGCGAGCGCAGCACTCGCCAGCGCCGTCTACGAAGGCGTCGTGCGCCATCGGCGCCACGCGCCGCATCCCCATGCGTTCCGCTATCGCATGGCGCAGCTCTATCTCGATCTGGATGAAGTCGATCGTGTGTTCGACCGTCGCTGGCTGTGGTCGTCGAAGCGGCGCAACCTCGCCGAGTTCAGGCGCAGCGACTATCTGGGCGATCCCGATCAATCGCTGAGCGATGCGGTGCGCGAGCGTGCGGCCGGCGCGATCGGCCGGCGCCCACAGGGTCCGATCCGTCTGTTGACGCATCTGCGCTACGCCGGGCTCGCCTTCAATCCGGTGAGTTTCTACTACTGCTACGCCGGCGACGGCATCAGCCTCGACTGCATCGTCGCCGAAATCACCAACACGCCGTGGAAGGAACGCCACGCCTATGTGCTGCCGATCGAAGCCGCGGAGATCCATGGTCGCGCGCGGCACTGGTCGTTCGCCAAGCAGTTCCATGTCTCGCCATTCGTGGGGATGGCGCGCGAATACGACTGGCGCTTCACCGTGCCGGGCGACGCTCTGCATGTGCACATGGACGTGATCCGCGACGGCGAACGCGAGTTCGACGCCACCCTGCATCTGCAGCGCAGGGCGTTGGATGCCGCGTCGCTGCGGCGCGTGCTCTGGCGCTATCCGCTGATGACCGCGCAGGTGGTCGGCGCGATCCATTGGCAGGCGCTGCGACTCTGGCTCAAGCGCAATCCGGTGCATGACCATCCGGCAAAAGCATTGTCACTTCGAGGTTCACGATGAGGTTCACTATGAACGGGATCGCCAAGCCAGCGTTCGACGATACGCGCGTGGAATTCGGCGCCTTCGACCGCTTCCTGCGTCAACGGCTGATCGCGCAGATGGCGCAGCTCCGTCACGGCCGCCTGCAGTTGCGCGATGCCCTGGGCACCGTGGAGCTCGGCGAAGCCCCGGACGTCGACTGCGATCTGAACATCCGCATCGACGTCGACCACCCCGGCTTCTACCGCGCCGTCGCCGCCAACGGCAGCGTCGGTGCGGGCGAATCCTTCATGGAAGGCCAGTGGCGCTGCGGCGCGGTCGGATCAGGTCCGGAAGAAGGCCTGGTCGCACTGGTGCGCTTGCTGGTGCGCAACCGCGACCTGCTCGACGGCATGGAAACCGGGCTTGCCCGGCTCGGCGGCCTGGCGATGCGCGCCTGGCATGCCCTGCGCCGCAATACGCGCAGCGGCAGCCGTCGCAACATCGCCGCGCATTACGACCTCGGCAACGAATTCTTCCAATTGTTCCTCTCGCCGGACCTGATGTATTCCTCGGGCATCTGGGCCGGCGACGGGGACAATCTCGACGATGCCTCGGCGCGCAAGCTGGACCGTATTTGCCGCAAGCTCGCTCTCAGGCCCGGCGATCGCGTGATCGAGATCGGCACCGGCTGGGGCGGCTTCGCGCTGCATGCTGCGCGGCATTACGGCTGCCATGTCACCACAACGACCATCTCGCGCGAACAGCACGCGCTCGCCGCGCAGCGCGTGGCCGATGCGGGCCTGCAGGATCGTGTGACGTTGCTGTTGGAGGACTACCGCGACCTCACAGGCAGCTACGACAAGCTGGTGTCGATCGAAATGATCGAAGCCATCGGAGCGCAGTATCTCGACAGCTATTTCGGCAAGCTCGGTTCGCTGCTCAAGCCCGATGGGCTTGCGTTGATCCAGGCCATCACCATCGAGGATCATCGCTACGAGCAGGCGCTGCACTCGGTCGATTTCATCAAGCGCCACGTCTTTCCAGGCAGTTTCATTCCATCGATCTCGGCAATGATCGCAGCGAAAGGCCGCGCCAGCGATCTGGCCCTGATCCAGATGGAGGATTTCGGACTGTCGTACGCGCGCACGCTGGAAGCCTGGCGCCAGCGTTTCCATGCGGCACTGTCCGAAGTGCGCGCACAGGGCTACGACGAGCGTTTCATCGCCATGTGGGAGTTTTATCTCGCCTACTGCGAGGGCGGTTTCCGTGAACGCTCGATCGGCGTGGCGCAGCTGTTGATGGCTAGGCCCGGTCACCGCACGCCCGCGCCGATGCCTGCGTTGGCGCGTGAACACACGGCGCGCAGCGAGCTGCAGGCATGACATTCTGGGCCAACCTGATCGGCTATCAGATCGTCTGGTTCTGCGCGGTGATCGGCGCCGGGCGCGGACTGTGGTGGCCCGGCGTGACCGCAGCCGCGGTCTTCATCCCCTTGCACCTCGCGCTTGCGCGGCAGGACCGCGATGGGCGGGCCGCAGACTTCAAACTGCTGGCGATCGCAATCCTGGTCGGCGTACTGCTCGACGGCACCATCGCGGCATCCGGGCTAGCGCGCTACGCCGGGAACGAGATGACGCTGCCATCGGGCGGCGCGCCGCTGTGGATTCTGGCGATGTGGGGATCGTTTGCGCTGACCCTGCGTCATTCGATGACGTTTCTGCTGGGGCGCCCGATCGTGGCGCTGCTGTTCGGTGCGCTCGGCGGGCCGATCGCCTATCTGGGCGCGTCCCGCGGCTGGCAGGCCATCGTCTTCACCGAGCCGCGCTGGATGGCCCTGCTGGCGCTTGCGCTTGGCTGGGCACTGGCGATGACGCTGCTGACCACGCTCGCCCGCCGATGGTCCGAACCCACCGCAACCTCCATTCGAACCGCGCCCGAACGCGCATCCCGACCGACTTGATGAGCCACGTCCGATGAACGAGACCACCACGATGCCCAACGAACTCGCCCGCGATGCCGCAGGCCCCGGTCTGATCGGTCTGGCCGAACGCGGCCTGCTGCCCGATGTCCTGTTGCGCTACGGCATCCGTCGGCAGTGCAAGGATCGGCTGAACATCGAACTCGGTAGCGGTCTGGAGGCACAGGCCGCGCGTTTCCAGCAGCGTATCGCGCAGCTGCGCGCCAGCCCGGTGGCGATCCACACCGATGCCGCCAACGCCCAGCACTACGAGGTGCCGCCCGCGTTCTTCAAGCTGAGTCTGGGCAAACGTCTGAAGTATTCCTGCGCCTACTACCCGCGCGGCGATGAAACTCTGGATCAGGCCGAGGAAGCGATGCTCGCGCTGTACGGCGAGCGCGCGGAACTCGCCGATGGCCAGCACATCCTCGAACTCGGCTGCGGCTGGGGTTCGCTGACGCTGTGGATGGCGGAGCGTTTCCCAAACGCCAGGATCACCGCCGTCTCGAACTCGCGCCCGCAGCGCGAATACATCGAGGCGCAGTGCCGGGTGCGCGGTTTCGGCAACGTGCGGATCGTCACCTGCGACGTGAACCGCCTGCAGCTGGAGGCCGCGAAGTTCGACCGCTGCGTATCGATCGAGATGTTCGAGCACATGCGCAACTACGAGACGCTGCTGCGCAACATCGCCGGCTGGCTCAAGCCCGGCGGCAAACTGTTCGTCCATATCTTCGCGCACAAAACGCTGATGTATCCGTTCGAGACCGAGGGCGAGGACAACTGGATGGGCCGGCATTTCTTCACCGGCGGGCTGATGCCGGCATCGGACACCCTGCTGTGGTTCCAGCGCGATCTGAACATGGAGCAACGCTGGCACGTCGATGGCACCCATTATCAGCGCACCGCCAACCATTGGCTGCAGAATCAGGATGCCGCACGCGATGAGGTCATGGCGGTGATGCGCGAAGCCTACGGCGAAGCGACTGCAGCCCTGTGGTTCCAGCGCTGGCGCATGTTCTGGATGGCCTGCGCCGAGTTGTTCGGCTACGCCAAGGGCCAGGAATGGCTGGTGGCGCATTATCGTTTCGTTCGACCCGATGCATCCGGGTACTCATCTGGAGCGACACCGTGAGAAAAATCCTGCTCGCCATTCTCTTCGCCGCTTCGGGAGTCGCCGCTTTGTTCGCCTTCAATGCCAACGGAAAGACCCCGATCCCACCGGTCGCCAACGTCGATCTGCCGCGTTTCATGGGCGACTGGTACGTGATCGCGAACATCCCCACTTTCGTCGAACGCGAGTCCTACGACGCAGTCGAAACCTATGCGCTGCGCAAGGACGGCAAGATCCAGACCACCTTCCGCCAGCGCAAGGGCAGCTTCGATGCGCCGATCGACACCATGCGCCCGGTCGGCACCGTGCGCGCGGGCACCAACAACGCGGTCTGGGGCATGCAGTTCATCTGGCCGA